>CAILAO010000304.1 GCA_903832105.1 uncultured Pseudomonadota bacterium
CTGATCAAGTAAAAGTTTTCCGAAAGAGATCACGTTTAAGTCAATAAGATTATGACAATGATTAAGTCTAAGTCTTTCAAGGATTTCAGCCTTAATTCAGTGCCATTGAGTACATACCCTATTATTTTGAGTCGAGATTCATGATGTTGAACGCAACTAGCTCCATGATTTGACCGCCATGTTTAATCGAGGTGGATCGAAAATGGCTTTTTTTCGAGCCTGTTTTTAAAGAGTTGACAAAGATTTTCGAAAACTTAGGGCTCGGGCAAAAAATAAATCCGAACAGTGAAGATCCTTTACTAAGTTTAACCATACCGAGCTTCTGACCTAAATTTGCGTATAACCTAAGAGCATCGTCGACAGAACCAAGTCTTTTTCCATAGGGAGGATTTAGGGGGATAAAGATGTTGGTCCCAGTGATCGTCTCTGTTGGAATCGACCAAGAGAAGAAATCCGATTCTTCAAGAAATAGAGCAAACTTTTCATCGAAACTTTGAGCGTCTGAAGCTTCGCGTAACCGATTTCTAAAAGAGAGGATGTTGTCTCGGAGCGCTTCTGCCTGAATAGGGTCATTTTCAATGAAGGTAAGATTGATTAGAGGAGAAACTTTTTGTTGTTCGTTCATTATAGTTACTAATTTTTTCTTAGTATGACCTAAAAAGGTGTCTGGAAAAGCTGGAAGTGCTTCAAAGGCGTAAGATCTTCCAAGAAGAATAGGAGTAATGTTCCAAAGATTCATAATGGATTCGAATCCGAGGGTTCCGCTACCTGCAAACGGAACAATAATTTGAAGAGGAACGTCATGCAGTTTGATACCCCAAGCTTTTCCGCAGGAGAATGCAAATCGTGTTCCATATGCGGCAAGGTCTTCTTTAAGCGAAGCTGTTGCTTTTAAAACAGTCTTGAATCCTCGCAGATAAAGAGGAGATCCGGCTAGAGAAAGAAAAATTCGAAGCATGTTTTTGCGGAGGGTGACGTGAAGATGCTGGACATTCTCGTGTGTTGACAGTTCGCTTGTTTTTACGACTTCGTGACCTTGATCTTCGAGAGCCTTCTTAACATGACCAAAGATAGCGCCCTCATGAAAAAGACGACTTGCGGTGCTATTCACGTTTAGAACGATCGTCGCCTTTTTGGGAAGATAAAGTTCCCAATCAACTTTCCCTAAAACGTGTTTTAACCTTCCAAAATCGTTGCTCCGCGCTTCGTGAATGAGCCATAAGACGTCTCGTGCTGTGCGGCTTCGACAGGTGATCTCTAGTAAACTCCGAAAACTAAAACCTTTAAGTTTAATCGAACCGTCATCGAGTAGAACCTGTGGGTCTTCACCTGGCGGGTGAATAGCGCTCTTTCGGATGTCTTCAACCTCAGAAATAACATCTTTTAAAACACACGGTTCAGAGCCTAAGCCGACCCTAAGAGCAGCATCTTGAGGCACTCCTAATATATGCTTTTTAAGACGTCTCAATTTGGATTTCCTTTTAAGTCCCATTGACAGATAGTGATGGGCTCTATTGGGCACATCCCAGGGGTGAGATCGGGATTTCCGTACAGAGCGAGGTTGCGAAGCGTTTTTAGCGATGAAAGAGGTTTTATATCTCTAAGCTGATTTTGAGATAAATCAAGGTATTCAACAAGGCGAAGGCTTGTAAGAGGCGAAACATCTTGAATTGCATTCATCGAAAGATCCAGGAGCCAAAGGTCTGTCAGCTTGCTAAGTGGCGTTATGTTGGTAATAGCATTGTTTTTTGCCCTTATCTGAGAAAGGCGTAAGATGTCTCCAAGTGGATCCAAACTTATGACATTGTTTGAGTCGATGTAAAGAGTTCCTAAGCTCTTGAGGGATTTTATCGGTGACAGATCCGTTACACTATTTTTTGAGACATCGAAATAAAGAAGATTAGAAAGGCGTTCCATTCCGTTGAGAGAAAAGATTTTGTTTTCTCTAAGGTAAAGCGTTTCAAGTTTCGGGAGACTTGCGAGTGGCGCGAGATTGGAAATGTTGTTTTTAGAAAGATTGAGCGTGCGGAGTGTAGGGAGTTTTGCGAGTGGCGTAAGATCAGAGGTGTCTCCTTCTGTCCACAAAAGTTCCGAGAGTTGATTTGCCCCAGCAAGAGCCCTAAGATCTGATGCTTCATAGACATTGAGCTTAAAAGTTGATTTTAGTTTCTTGGTTGCGGTAACGCAATCTTTGCTATCATCAAGCCCCCGCAAAATAGCGCGCACGGAAATCCATATTTGATCGGGGAGTAATGGGTCACCGCAGAGGTCTTGAAAAGTCCTTTCGTCAGTGACGTGACTCGCTTCATCTACGGGAGCCCCTCGCGGACCTTGGAGTATGATTCCGGCAGATTCTTCTATCCAAGGCGCGTAAGCTCCAGCAAAGGTATATACAGAAACGCCGGTACTACAATCTTGATCGGGTGCGATGCCGGTATCCTGTCCTACGAGTGTTCCGACTACATGCCAGATTCCGTTGATTTCGGTGTAAGCTGGTCCTCCCGAGTCTCCGAAACATGTCGTTTTACCGTAGGTTTCTCCTGTGACGAGAATATTTCGATAAAGATGATTCTGGACAAATTCCTTGAGATAGCCATCGATTGCAAGAAGGCGACCGGGGTCATTTCGTGAAATATCGGTTGCTCCATAGCCAACTCGAAGAAGTGGAAGTTTCGATTTGAGCAGGGACTGTTCCATGATAACAGGTGCAGCGTAGTATCCCTGGGGAAGTGCACCTTCGAATTTTATCCATGCAAGATCAAAGTTTGGGTGAAGACGAGTTGTTTTGGGGGCGCGTAGAGACTTGATTTGAAGAACGGGGAGGCTTTCCCAACCAAGGTCGAATCGATCTCCGAAGATGACGGCATAATCCGCAAGTTGGTCGCTTT
Organism: uncultured Pseudomonadota bacterium; assembly: GCA_903832105.1. Lineage (GTDB taxonomy): Bacteria > Bdellovibrionota_B > Oligoflexia > Oligoflexales > CAILAO01 > CAILAO01. The sequence continues at coordinate 2,889 of CAILAO010000304.1, forward strand.
CGATACAATGCCCTGCGGTTAATAGTGTGTCAGCAGCCACAAGAACCCCAGTACAAGTGGGGTAATTCTTAACTGTGATGAGAACTGTACTAAACCTTGCAGGGTGGTCATCTGGAAGCGGTTTTCCGCCGACGACACGTAGATCGCTCGCAGGATCTTCAGGTCTTGTCGACTTACATGCGAATGTAGAAAAAAAGAGCAACCCACAAAAAAGAAAGGGTGCCCACTTACTACGATGTTGCATTGAAAGCCTCGATAATCAAACAGGTTCTTAAAAAGTGAACGTTGTGCCAACCTTCATCTCTTGAGCTCTACCGAAAACAGCATAGGCTGTCGAAAGATCTTGAATTGCGAGGCCAACGCTCTTAAACAGCGTGATCTCATCTTTCTTTTCTCGGCCTTTGACTTTACCCGTAATCACAGCGCCGAGATCGCCTTTGATCATGTCCTTACTCCATCGTCCTTCTTTCATCGGAATAAGAAAATCACCGGCTTCAGCCATGCAGGCTTCGGTGTAATCACAAATAATACGCGATTTGCAGACTGTTTTTTCATCGAGTTCTCGATAATCGACCGCATGAGATCCGATGCCGTTGATATGGCATCCCGGCTTTAGCCAATCGCCATCGATGATGGGGTCTTTGGCGCTGGTCGCAAGCGTTAGGACATCGGCTTGCCTGACAGCCTCCTCGCAAGTTTTGGCCCTGACGAACGGGATCTTGTGCTTTCCTTCCATTTCTTTACAAAACACGTCGATTTTGTCTGGCGAATCGACGGAAAAAACGACGTATTTTTCAAATTTACGTGCCGTACACGTTGCCCACACTTGGGTCTTTGCCTGGATGCCACTTCCGATCACAGAGGCAATTTTAGCGGAATCGTGAGCCATGTATTTCGTAGCGACGCCGGACACAGCCCCAGTTCTCATCGCTGTGATGTAACCGCCATCCATAATTCCAATTGGTTCACCGGTCTTTGGGTCAAGCACAATAATCGTACCCATGACCGTGGGCATATTGTAGTTCTTAGGATTGTCTTTATAGACGGTGACGATTTTGGCACCGATGGCTCCCATGTTTTTAATGAAAGCAGGCATGAAGAGAGCGACGCCAGTATGTTCAGGGACTTTGATGGGGGTTCTTTGAGGCATTACGGCTGAACCCTGATAAAGTTCAGCAAAAGCCTTTTCGACGATCTCCATTGTAGTTTTCATGTCGAGAACTTTTTGAACGTCGATTTTACTAAGGAGTAGGGTCATAAGAATCCTCCAATACATGTTAACGTTTCAATAGGTTCTACTATTAAAGTATTAAAGATTGCAATCGGCAAATGCCTTTTATGATGTGATGCGAGAAAGCGCCTTTGCTATCTTATCTCACCAAGGGGAAAGTCAGATGGTTTATGGTCTTTTTGTGTGCTATAGCCCCAGTATAAGTCGTAATACGGGTTGGGAGGAGTATGGTGTATGTCGTCGAAACTAAAG
>CAILAO010000305.1 GCA_903832105.1 uncultured Pseudomonadota bacterium
TGTTACCGCTTAATCCCAGTGACATAAATTTGCTAACTTCGTTTTATTCCTAATGGCACCCATGGCCGGAATTGATACACGCGACAAGCCAAGATTCGGTTTTCCGATAACCTTGTCATGTGTCTTTCGGCAAAACCTATCATTTCGCAAAAACCATTCTTGTCGGCTCCCTATGAAATCGACAAGAAAGGTCGTCTTCGGCCCAAAAAGCCTTCGCGTTGCCCGTTAGCCGAATTTGGTGACGATGCTTGCAACATCCAATTCGAAAAATGGCGGCGTAGAATTCACGGGCCGGGCTTTGATTTTGCAGTGTTTCTATGCCTTTCTCACTGTCGAAGTTTCACGATTTATCCACCCGGATGGGTTCCCTACGGAAGAAAAGCCCTAGTACTACTTGATCACAGAGGCGAAGTGCTGCAACGCGTTCCTGGTGAGTGTGCATGGCAGGGGACTCTATTTGATGCAGTTTTGGATGGAGGAAAAGGTTTTTTTTGGCCGGAAGAGGTGAGTCTTGGCCCGACGAAGGAATTCGCACAATTTGGGTCACGAAAAACGCAGCGGAGGCATATTGCTGGCGCGATGCGTCTTTTTTCTCTGGCGTTTACTGATACGCAGCGAATGCGCGAAAAAGGTGCAGGAATTCTTGGTATGAATCTTGTGTCTCTTGAGAGGCTTGCGACAAGAATTCGGGATGGGCCGGGACTTTTGGCGAGGGGAAGAGGGGGAGAGGAAGTCCTCAAAACCCTGCACGCGACGGGCAAAACAGCCAAGAATCTGATCCGTCTCGGTGCAGGCCACAACTTTTGGGGACATCCCATGTAACCTTCAGACAGTTTATCGGCAGGACCGACAAATTTGTCCATCCCTCCGCCATAAAAAATGTGGGATAGATGTTGCGATTGCTTAAGAAAGGAGCATTTTGTGATATCAATCCCCGAAAAAAAGTCTTTAGCTCGTTATGCTGTCATTTCTTGTGTGCTTGCCAATGTCGCAAAAGGAATGACGCTTCGGGCTGCTATTGCCGAAGTAACCAAATTGTCCTTCGAGACCCTCAGTGGAGGCGAGCTGATCCCAAAAAAAAGAAGTGTCTACCGATGGATTGCTGCCTATAAAAAAGGCGGACTCGATTCTTTGCGGGACGAGTCTCGGATTTCCAAGGATCCATCACGTGTGCTTGACGGTGAGTTTCTTTCCTTTTTGAGGAGGGAAAAAACCGCAGATCCAGTGGCGAGTATTCCGGAGATCATTCGACGCGCCGAGATAAAAGGCATTGCTCCCCCTCGCGGGCTTTCGCGGTCGACGGTGTGGAGGGCTACCTGCAAAATGGGGCTACCTATTTTTGCGGGGAAAGCTCCAAAGAGCGGTGACCAGAGGCGTTTTGCGCATCGCCACCGCATGCGGATGGTGCTTTGTGACGGCAAGCATTTTCGCGCGGGAATTACGAGAGCGCGGCGAGTGGTACTGTTTTTTCTTGATGACGCGACACGTAAAGTGCTCGGGGCGAAGGTCGGCACAGCAGAGTCAGCCGCCTTGTTTTTGAAGGGGCTAATAAAGATCCTGAAACGCTTTGGGATTATGGTCGTAGTTTATCTCGATCACGGATCCGGTTTTATTGCTGGGGATGTCGCAACAATCTGCGCGAGGCTTAAGATAGCACTCATTCATGGCAAGGTCCGTTACCCTGAAGGTCACGGAAAAATAGAGCGTTTTAATCGCACGGCTTTGCAGGATCTTTTGAGGACTTTCGATGGGGATCCTTCGATTGATCCATCCTGTGAAGCTCTTGAGCTTAAGTGTGAGCATTACTTGATGGAGCTCTACAACAAGCGTCCGCACGAATCTCTCGATCAAATGACACCCAACGAAAAATGGGATCAAGATCCTTTGGAACTCGATATCCCAAGGGACTTTGACGAAATCGTGCGTCACTTTGACATCGGAAAAACTCGCCGCGTCTCTGGCGACAACATTGTTTCCGTAGGCAAAACAGACTACGAAATGCCACGTGGGTATGCTGGCCGCGTCGTGACGATCTACAAGCATCTCTTGGAGGGAACGATTTCCGTGATGCATGAGGGACGAATGATCAAACTTTTTCCGGTAGACCTTGCTGCAAACGCGGTAAGCAGGCGGACTTTAGAAATTAGAGCCGAGGGATCACCTACGCCCCGAGTGATAAAGACAGCAGCGCGGCTGCTATTTGAAAAGGACCACGGCAGCATCGTAGGACCGGATGGCGGTTTTGAGGACCACGACAACAATAAAAATAAGGAGTAATCAAATGGATCGTTTTCGTTTTGTGACAGTACCTTTTACACGTGAAATCAACATCGAACACCGTTTTCAAGCGGAATTCATCGAATCCGAAATCAAATCACTCACTGAAATCGTCGAAGCAAGGCAATCGGCGGTCATTGTCGCCCCTGCAGGCACCGGGAAATCATTAGTACTCAGGGCTCTGCGAGGCACTCTTCCTGAGGCGAGGTATCGCGTCATTTATCTTAAACTCGCAAGTCTTTCTGTCAGAGATATGTGTAGGCAAATTGCTGTGGGGCTAGGCCTTCCAGCGGCTGGCCATTTCCCATCTCTTGTGAAACATTTGGAAGAAAAATTTCGTGCTGGATATGAGACGCAGGGACTTCGCCAAGTGCTTCTTTTTGACGATGCACATGAAATGAGGCCCGAGGCGATTAGACTCGTGAGACTGCTCACCAATTACGACATGGATTCAAAACTTGTCGTCAGCATTATTTTGTGTGGACAGGGGCCTCTTAAACAAAAAATCCTCAGCTCTGAGATGGAGGATATACGGCAAAGGCTTAATCACTGCAGTGAACTTCGACTTCTCACCTGTGAGGAAACCAAAGCCTACATAGAACATCGGGTAAGAATAGCGGGTGCTGCAAAATCACCGTTTTCTGTGGACGCTATTCAGGCGCTGTTTGAAATCACGCATGGAAACATGCGCGCTTTGGATAAAATGGCGACGGCCTCACTCAAGGCTGCTGATGCTGCTGGGCGCGGGGCGGTATCCGCTTCTGACGTCGCATCAGCGAGGTCTGGTCAATGGATGTAGAAGGAGACATTTTGCCCATCAGTAAGGTGGGCTGCATTTCCCCGTCGACCATACGAATAGAGTGGCTCATCGAAAGTCTTTGGCAGGAAGAAGCATGCGGCATTATTGGCGGACAACCAAAATGCTGCAAATCTTGGCTTGGTCTCGATATGGCGGTCTCTGTCGCTTCAGGAACTCCTTGTCTCGGAAAGTTTGTAATTCCAAAGAAAGGTCCAACCCTCATTTTTATGGCAGAAGATCGTATTGAAGAAGTCCGCAGACGGATTGAGGGCATTGCAATGAGCAGAGGCCTCGACTTATCTTCACTCGACGTTTTTCTTATCACGATTCCGGTGATGAGGCTTGATGTAGAGGAGGACCAAAAAAGACTCGCCGCAACGATTGCGTCGATCCGGCCACGTCTGCTTTTGCTGGATCCCCTCGTGAGACTTCACCGACTTGACGAAAACAATGCTCGCGAGATATCGGGCCTGCTTGGCTATCTTCGGGAGCTTGAAAGAAGATTTAAAGTCTCCATTATCGTCACTCATCATGCTAGCAAAAGATCTCATGCAAGGCCTGGGCAAGGCCTTCGAGGGTCGAGCGACCTTCATGCTTTTGGTGATAGTAATATCTATCTTGCTCGCTGCAAGGAAGATATTGAACTGTCCGTGGAGCATCGCGCAGCTCCTTCGATCGAGAAACTGAGCCTACGTCTCAAAATTGAGCAAAACTCGGTTTTTCTACACATTCTCGGTGAGCCACAGGCCGATCCATCTGAACCAAATCTCAACCAACGCATCACAAACTTACTCGAAACAAATTCAGCGCCAATAACTCGCGCTCAAATCCGTGAAACTCTTCACGTCAACAACCACCGTCTGGGTCAAGCAATCAACCAGCTGGTTTCGTCGAATCTTGTCACCGTGAGTGATCGAGGCCTTCAAATCAACCCAGGATCCTAACCTTACACCATTCAAATTCCGGATTCCGGGCTATGCACTATAGGAGCGCACTGGAACGGAATTCGGAATTGCCGTCCTCAACTCAGCGCTCTCGTCCGCGCACCTCATAGCCACATACATGCAAAAATGTCACTTGCGCGGCGAGAGCCACCAAGCCGGAACCTGGTTTTGCCAAGTCAACGAACTTTCATCGGCGCGGTAGCCATCATTGAAGAATTCACTTTTGTGCCACTGAACGAGAAATGCCCTGGTGTCACTGGGCTTGAAACGCAACA
>CAILAO010000306.1 GCA_903832105.1 uncultured Pseudomonadota bacterium
GGCAATAATTACCAGTTGATGGCCAAACCGCTTTCTGTTTGGTTGGATCAAATTCTCCAGAGACAAGGCGTGGGACAAGGCAACCAAAGGCGGCACCGACTTTGTGCGCGCCAGTAGGGAAAAACCTCCCGACGAGTCCTATAATCCGAGCACGAACACCAGTAAGTTCTTGTGGCATCTCAACGGCATTGACATCCCGGTTGAATCCACGGCTTTTTGGGTCATTATACCAATTGATTCTGAAAAGATTTAAAGGATTTACATCCTGGATATCAACACTGTTTAGGGCCATCCGAATCGCGGGATCGATTGTGCCGGGATCAATCATCTCTGACAATTTGGGGATCAGCACGTTCTTCTCATGACAACGTTCAATAGCATGCTTTCGGGCAGTTTCTTTATCGCGATTCATGCATCTCTCCTAAAGAAAAAATTAAAGACCTAGCAAAGGAGTTCCATCACTTGTTTCTTGAAAGCGCTTCCAAATATCCGGAGCTAAAGTGTGCGCCTCGTGAGTTATCCTTTCCGAGTCGATTGTTTTAAATTCGAAGTTTTCGAAGAGAATTCGGCCGTTTCCAATCGTATGACGCACCGGATATTCACTGGCACCGTACAAAATATGGCCAAACCAATTTTCGTCACTGATGGTTGTCGGTGGCGAACAGTCGATGACGGCGATGTCAGCGGGAGCGCCGGGGGCCAGCTCTCCTAGTTGTGGCTCTGGGAAAAATCTGCGCGCGGTGAGCGCCGCGTTTTTAAACATCAGATCCGGAAGACCTGTGAACCCAACGGACGGATCTTTTAGCGCTGCTCGATGCATGAGAAAGGCTGCGCGTAGAGACCTCAGCATCGATGACGACATGCCATCTGTCCCCAGTCCTACAAGAACTCCTGCGTCTATAGCGCGAACTGGATCAAATCGTCCGACGCCATTATTAGCGTTGGATTCAGGATTATGAATGATGGTCGCATCGTGATCTGCAGCGAGTTTAAGCTGCTCCGAAGATAGATGGACGCCGTGGGCAAGAAGCGTCCTTTTTCCTAGCAGTCCAAATTGCTTGAGGCGATCAATGGGAGTAGCGCCGAACATCTTGAGTGATTCTTTGACGTCAGCCAGGTCCTCTGCCATGTGAATGTGGCAACCTGGGGACTCATTCCCCTCTGCAAGTTCCTCAAGCTTTTTTGCAGCGAGTTGAAGCGTCTCATCGCGGAGCGTAAAACTTGCATGAAGCCCCATGGTGCCACGGATGCGAGTGCTCTTTTTTCTCGTCATCATAAAGCGCACGTTTTCTTCGATACCAGCAAGTGCTTCCTTGTGACCATTTCGATCGGTAACTTCGTAACAAAGCAAGGCACGAAGCCCAGCACTCTCAGAAACTTCGGCAATGCGATCGAGGCTGCCTTTGAGGCAAGCTGGCGAAGCGTGGTGATCGAAAAATGTTGTACATCCATGTCTGATGCAGTCGGCCAGGGTTAACTCGGCCGAAAGCTTAACAGCATTATCGTGAAGTGCCCGATCGAGCCTCCACCAAAGACGATCAAGGACTTCAGTGAAGTTTTTCATGTTCTTGCCAGGATTTAGGCCGCGAGCGAAAGCCGAATAGAAATGATGGTGGAGATTGACAAACCCCGGAAGAATCATGCCTCCCTTGGCATCTATCTTTTTGGCGTGCGGATACTGCTTCGCGAGCGCATTCAATTCTCCTACCGCTTTAATTCTGTCGTTGCTCCAAACTACGGCCCCATCATTAATGACTTTAGGCTTTATTCCGCCAGTGATAACCACGCCATTGCACATCATGATTTCAGACATAGGACGTCTACTGCTCCCCTGAAATTGCTTTAGATTACATCTATGAAAGAAGATTAGATGATTTGAAGAAAACTCTCTAGTGAATTAACAAAATGGCGCATGGAGTGGTTTGTTTTTTTACCAATTTTACGAAAAAAGCGCTGTATTCTCTCCGTGAGAGAATTTTAACCATTCAGAAATATTGGACATTTTTACATCCTTAGGTTGTACCCCTCATGTTACCAAAGAGGGGAACCGATAGCGGCATTGAAGGCTATTTAACCTCTTTACACAAGTTGAGGAGAGCTTGATGAGATCAAGAATGAAACACTTAAGTGCGGCTTTTGGGTCATTATCTTTGCTTCTTTTGACATCAATGCTGATGAGTTCTTGCCTTAGTTGGATCTGGAAAGACGACAGTGGCGACAAGGAAGTTGTGTACAAAAAAGATGTCATAGAACTCATCGCAAAAAGCGAAGCGGGAGAATTAGAACTCGTCAAAAAATATAATTGCGAGGCCGCAAAGGAGTATATTACGGCGTTCAACTTTTTAAAGGAGAAGAAAGAATTTGCGATCGAGACTCCTGATGCACGTGACGTAGCAACAAAAGTCGCAGCGGGTTGCACCGGAGCTGCTAAGCGTTTTATTCAGGTTGTCGAACTCCTTGCAGCATCTAAACTGGACGGGCGAAACGCCATTCTCATCGCGACAGAACTTGCAAGGGGAACAGATGAACAGACGGAAACCTTTATGCTCGTCTTCAAAAAGGCCTTTTTGCGGGATTACCTTGACATGAATCTCAGGGCCTCAATCGTGCTTGCACAGAAGCTTTCTCTCAAATTCAAAGGAAATCAGAAATTGGTTCAGGACAGCTTTGAGCGGATGGCTAAATTTTGCATTTCTACCAACAAGCTCGATCTCTCACGACCGCAGTGTGGCGAGATTGCCGCTCGAATTGCGGCTTACGGGGAAAACCATAAAGAAAATATAGCAAAAAAGTACATTGAGGCTGTCGAATATTTAATGGCTAAAGACAAGGCGAACATCGCACTTTTTGAGGCTATGAGGGTTGCTGAACAACTCGTTTCGATTAGTCCCTATGCTGTTGAAAACTTCGTCAAGGCTTTTGAATATGCCCAATCAAAAAACGGACTTAAATTTGACCGGAAGAGCGCGATTAACTTCGGAAGGGATATCGCTGGAAAAACGGTTCAAGAGGCTCCGGTGATGATAGCTCATTGATGGGGTTCAAGACAGCGCTGTATCCTTTTCCCCAGCGTATGGCAGAGTTCCACGAGACTTTCATGGACTTGACCCCAACCGTTAATCGAGAGCAACTCTGCGTTAAGCAAACGATCCTGATCAACCATGAGTTCATTGGCTGTTACGAGTCCCTTTTGAAAGCGAGATAGATTATCGCGATAGAGCCCAAGGGCCATTCCATGGGTTTTATCCCGCTCTTGCGCCGTATTAAGGGCATATTTAAAGGTTGCCTTCGCTTTCTCAAAGTTTTCTAGAAGATCTCTTCTGACTCTTTCGAGTTCAGTTTCTGCGAGCTTTTTTCCGACAGCGTTCGCGCGATAATTACTATAATCACTCATTCGATCAAAAAGCGGCACGGAAAATACTAGTGCTGTTGATAGGTCAGCGCCGTCTTTTCGCATCGTGCTATCATCATCAGGATAACGGCTATAGCCGTAATTAACGACTGCATCGAGCGACGGCATCATGCTTGCCCAGCTTTGCTTGACTTGCAGCTCTTTTTCCACAACAGCTTTTGAGGCAGCTTGAATCTCGGGGTGCACTGAAACTTCCTCTCCTCTAGCTTTTAGCAATATTTGCTCTTTTCCCAAGGCACGCTTCTTCCAGGGCCACTCACCCAGCCCGTTACCGAATCCTTTTTGGTTATCGGTGGGCGTTTCTTTCTCATTCAACAATTTTCGGAGCGTAATTTGCGCTTTTTCGGCTTCGAGTTCCGCATCTTTAAGTTTGAGTTCAGCGTGATTTTGATCGATCATGACGCGTTCCCACTCTTGTCTTGCGAGAAGTCCTTTCTTCATTCTTTCTTCGGCAAGTTGAGATGCCTCTTTCATCATATCCGCAATGCGCTTTATGACGCTTGACGTCAGCTCGGTTTCGATCACCGCGAAGATAGCTTTTGCTCCTTCGCTTTCAGCGAAAAGCTCAGACTTTTCAACCTCGAAAGAAAGCTTTTCTTCTTCTTTTGAGGCCGCGTCGAATCTTGCCTTATTCAAACCAAATTGATAGAGATTCATTTTAAGCGCCGCAGAGACGCCCTCAACTCGCTCCGCCTTACCGGTTGATGCGTCTCGATAGCTTTTATCTAGCTCTTCACGGGCTTCAAGAGAAAGACTTGGCCAATGGATATAACGGGACGAAATATTCCTGGCTTGCGCAGCTTCAAGTCGCTCTCTCGCGGCTTTAACGTCGAGATGACGATCAACCACAAGTTTCAGCATCGTTTCAACTGATAATCCATCGTCCTCAATAACAGCTTTTGCAGGAATCGTTACAAGAAAGGAAACGCCAATAACAAGGCAGGTCAATACCAGAACACATCCTCCCCCACCCTTCGATTCTCTTCGCCGCATTTTCCAGTTTAGATAGCTCACCTGAAGAGCTGGCACAATAAAAAGTGTTAACGTCATAGAAAACCAGAGCCCCCCCGAAACTGCAATACCAAGCGGTTGCAAGATGCGGCCACCCTCTCCCATGCCGAGAGCGATGGGCATCATACCTAACACGGTGGTGAGAGAAGTTATTAAAATCGGGCGCAGCCTCTTCCTCGCAGCTTCCACGGCTGCTTCTACCGGAGAAAGTCCGCTTTTAACCAGTCTCTTCATGAAGTCAACAAGTAAAATGCTATTGGCCACGGCAATGCCATTAAGCAAAATCACCCCTAAAATGGAATTTAACGAAAGCGTACTGCCAAAGACGAAAAGCGACAAAAGAACGCCTATAAAACCGAGCGGTACAGCCACAAGAACCAGAATCGCCTCAATAACACTCCCAAACTGAAAAACCATGGTCATAAAAATAAGAAGAATCGAAAGACCGACCGCGACTCCCAACTGCTTTAGCGCCTCATTTAAGTCTTTTTCAGGATCTTCGAAGATCATGGTTTGTAAAAGCTCTTTTCCCCCAAGACGTTCCTTGGCACTCACGACCCATTCTGCGACGAGCTTTTTTGCTTTTTCCACCGACTCTTTTGCCTTCCATTCATCTCCCTTTTTATGCCTCGCATTGATTTGAAGACGATATCTTCCGTTTTCACGGAAGTAATTTGGCGGGGCCTCTTTTAGCGTCACCATCTGAAGCGCCTTAAGCGGAACAACTTTTGATCCGACCCCAATCGGAAGGCTTGCGATATCCTCTACAGATTTAATCGATTTTTCGGGAAACTGCATTCGGATATTTACCAAACGCCCATTTACAGGAAATTCCCCAATCGTCCGACCACTTGTTGCGACGCGAACCATATCGGTGAGGTCAAAATAACTAAACCGCGCGCCTTCCGCTTCGAGAGCGCTCCATTGCTCCTGGTTAGGCTCCAAATAAACAGCATCCTGTTTTTTGACACTGGGCGTTTCCCAAATGTTGGGAAAAAGTTTGTTCTTTTCAAAAAGCTCAACGACCTCTTGAACCGCCAGAGCGCGTTCCGGAAAGACCCCGCCATTGACAGAGATTTCCATATGATTGGTTCTTGGCAGAGGGAGCTCGCTCGGATTCCATGGGGCAATGTAAAAATTCATCTGTGGTGTATTGGTATATTTAGCCTCTAAAGCCCTCCATAGATCGTTCATATCCCGTTTGTTGCGGAGCCGCGCCATAAGTTGGGCTCTATTAGGCTGGCCAATTTGAGTAAACGTATATTGGATTTTAGATCCAAATTCCCGGAGAATCTCACGCTCAATTTCATCCGATTGAAGCTCCATCTGCCTCACGATCGAATTACCTTCAGTTCCGATCCCAACAACGATCCAATCAGTGTCAGGAATACCGATCACTTCTTTGGGAAGTTTGGGTAAGATAAGTCCGGCCAAAAGGACCAGTACGGCGACAATTCCACTGTATGCTCCCCATTTAAGCTTCGAGCTTCCAACAAAAAACGTGAGTGCTTTGGCATATCCGTTTTCAAGTTTCTTAAGCCAGGATTCAATAGGCGAATGAATATGTAGTGATCGCCCTTTAGATGCTTCATAAGACATCAGTTGAAGGCGAACAGTTGGAACAAGAATTAAAGCGACTATCGCTGACAATCCATGAGAGAAGACAACGGCCTTCGCCAAATCTCCCAGAATCGCGTAACTTAGATCTGACGTGAATGTTAAGGGAATAAAAACAACGAGAGATGAAATGGTCGACGCAATAACCGCAAATCTAACCTCACCGACAGCATCAGTTGTTATCTTTAGCCTTTCAAGATAGGTCAGCTTTCCTTCGGCCTTTTCAAAATGCCTAAAGATATTTTCCATGACAACAACAGAAGCATCAACATTCATTCCTGCGGAAAGGGCGAGGCCTCCGAGAGAGATGAGATTAAGATTGATGTTAAAAACCTTCATCAAGATGAACGCCAGCACAATGCTCATAGGAATTTCAATTGCGGCGGTGATGACGTTGCGAAGGCTCCCGATAAAGAGAAAAAGGACGCAGACCGCTAAGAAAGCCCCGATAGCAACTTCATGTGAAACATTGCTGATAGCAGAACGAATAAATTCAGAAGGATCAACCAAAACCTTATATTGGATATCTTTAGGAAGAGATGGCATGGTATCGCTGATGACACGCAAGATTTCTTCTGACATTTTTTTTACGTTCCCACCTGGCTTGGGTGTCGCATCCAAGATGAGGCTAGGGGTGCCGCTTGTTTTGATGAGATTGGTACGCGAAGTCATAGGACCGAAGTTGATTCTCGCGACATCCGACAAATGAACCATCTTTTTTGAAGGTGTCTGCAAAACAATCTTCTTTAAATCATCTACCTCAGTCGCTAAACGCGGCATTTCAACAGAGAGCTGCTTAGGCCCGATTTCAAATGAACCACCACGCCGGCCTTTCAATGCAACCGTCACCACCTGTTCGATATCTCTTGGGAAAAGCTGAAGCGACGCTAAAACATCTGGCATTAATTCAATTTGGATATCTTTACGTGAGGGGTTCCATAATTCCACCCCAAGTGCATCTTTAACGCTGGACAGCTTGGGCAACAGAACAGGTTCAAGAATTTCGTATAATTCGTCCAAACTCTTAACATCACTAAAAAAGGTTGCTGCAAAAAAGCCTGAATTTTCATTGTATTGCCATACTCCCACGGAGTCTCGAACTTCCTCCGGAAACCGCGCGGCGAAGCTATTCACGGTATTCTCGACCGCTTGACGGGCCTTATCAGGGACAGTGCCCCACTTGAAATAAACGCTGTACCGGCTCATCGACGAGTAGTAAAAGGCATCGACTTTCTCGACTTCGCTCTGTTCGGCCGTGACAATACGAAGTTGCTCTTCCAACGCCTTTCCGTAGCTATTGAGAAATTCCTCAGTTGTCATGCTCCCGTATGAAATTCTCACGGAAATAATAGGCTTTGAGCTATTGGGAAAAAGAGAAACTGGGAGCGTGAGTCCAGAGTACAGGCCACATAGGGCTAATGCTCCCAAAAGCAAATACACCCGAAGAGGAGAGGCGTAGAGCTTGTTCACTTTTTAGCCACCTCAGGATTTTGGATAATCACTTCCTCTCCGTCTGCAACGTATGCGTTGGCACGCATGATGAGCAAAGTGCCCTGATCGAGACCCTTTAGGACTTCGAGAAATCCCTGCCGATTCGATCCGAGAGTGACGGGAACCAGCTTAACCTTGCTATTCTCAACAAGTCTTAAAAAAGTATCTTTCCCCTTATAAATAACAATATGCTCAGGGACTTCAATCCCCTGATGGGTATTCACTTTAAAGGCCGCACGACCGATGGTTCCCGCGGGGAGTAAATCGCCCGAAATGCCTGCGCCATTTGCGCCTTTTTTGTTAATAACAAGATCACAACTCGCCGTTCCCGTTGCAGGATCGATCATGGGACTAATTCCCGTAATGTTGACCGATAGTTCTTCAGAAGTCCCTGGGACCGTGAGGCTGCCAGAAAGGCCCTGTTTGAACCTCCCAAGATCGGCAGCGGCAATTTCCATGACTCCCTTGAGCTTTGTTGTGTCAGCAATTGCACCGATCTTTTGACCCTTTTGAACACGACTTCCTTCATTGACTTCGATACTGCTGACGACTCCCTTGATTGGAGAGGTTAATGCCATGGGGGCGTAGTGATAAACGGGGTCTGTATGCTTTATGATAACAACCTCTTCATCAGCTTTGACGCTTTTACCGAGATTTGCCTTGATTTTTTCAACAACCCCGTCATTCTCAGCAAAAATCACCGAATAAGATATCGGCATGAGGCGAACTGGGTAGCTCAAGACATCGGCTATTTCTTTCTTCTTAGCCTCTTCAATAAATACAATGGAAGCCTTGCTCTGCTCCGTGTTACTGCGTGCCACGCCTTTTGTAATACATCCTGTCAGTATAGTTATGAGAGTCATGGAGGTAAGGGCGGTCAAAATGACCAGAATAGTCACTAGTTTGTTTTTTGTTACCATGTTCTAAAGACTCCTACTCGAAATTTGCTGAAATTTCCAAAACATCAAGAAAAGGCACACCGAATTGGAGATATTGTAACTGAAGACTTTTCAAAAAATAAGAGCTTGTTGCAAACCCCCGCTTTTCATCTTTCTTGTACAATGCTAGTATCATAAAGAAATATCAAAGAAAAAACGGATCATTCTCAATTTAATTAGCGCCTTGGGGGCTTAGTTAGCGATGAAAGCAGGACGAAGGAGAGGTTTTAAATCGTGGTTTGTCGAACCTTACAAGCAGGTTCGTTTGGGACTCATGTTTCTTCTGGTGAACATCGTCTTCGCCATTTTGATCCTTAGTGTATTTGGCTATTACGTGATTGATATTTATCGCGCCGTAACGCTCTACTTCCAGCTTAACGACCAAGAGAGCATGATGACTCTTGAAAAATTCGGAGTCCCAATTGCCATTGGTACGCTCTTGATCTTTCTATTCGTCATTACAACTATTATGGTCTCTGTTCGGTATACCCACGGAATTTACGGCCCCCTTGTGTCAATCCATAGATTTCTGGACGAACTCCTTGAAGGGAAACGCCCGTCTAACATTCAGATTAGGGAATCAGACCAACTGAGGGATCTTGCGGAAAAGCTCAATCGCTTAACCGAGAGGATGTTTACCGACCCAAGATCGGGTGCTATGGTTGCAATCCATCGCTATGTCGACGAGTTAGTTGAAGGTAAAGACCCTGGATCGCTGGCCCTCAGGGAAGGTGATCTGATGCAGGAGCTGGCTACGAAATTAAATAAGCTTAATGCGAAGTTTTCTAAAAAATCTTAGTACTGCCGATTAAAGAGCTAATCAATAACCCCGCACAGAAAGGACTTATTTATGTTCAGTCTTTCAAAGAAAGGAATGTGTTTTTTTTTAATTCTCTTTCTATTAAATGTTCTTTCTTGTAAGAGTCTCGAAAAAAGGCAAGGGGAAAATACTAACAGCGGTATTAAAGATGACTCTTCAACCTCCGCGGCAAGAGGAAGTTGCGATTTTATTGTTATTAGCGACCTCGATGATACGATAAAGATCAGTCACTCGACAAGCAGCCTGTCAACGCTGGGGCACGGCTTGTTCGATAACGACATTTATGCGGGTATGAATGCCCTTTTTAGCGTATTTTTCAAATGTAAGCAGCAAGATACAAACCTTTTCATTGTATCGGCGTCACCACAGTTTCTCGACGATAAAGTTAACAAGCTTTTAAAAAAACATCATTTTCCTGACGCGAGGGTTATTCTCAAAGACTGGACTGGTGACAGCGACACTTACGCATTTAAAGTAAAAACCATTACGGATATTATGAACGCAACAACTTCTCCAGTGATTCTTCTGGGAGATGACACCTCAAAGGACCCTTTGGTCTATACCGAAATTAAAAAGAGGTTTGGAAATAGAGTCTTAGATGTATACATCCATCGCATTACAGAAGGAGCAACGGTTCCTTCTGATCTTAACCTTTTTTATACCTCTTTTGACATAGCTCTTAATGAAGTTAAAAAGGGACGAATGGGAGAGCCTGATTTGATGGGGATTGCGGGACTTATCATCGATTCGGACGATCTCGACGCAGTCATCCCAGACTTCGGGCTATGTCCAAATCCGATGCCGGACTGTAGACAGTTTAACGGAAGCGCCAATCTCGCATCGGCATGTCAAGCGATGGTGAGAAAAATAGCAGAGGCTTGTGCGGAAATTGATGATTAAGAGAAGGAGAAAGAACATGAAACTAAACAAAACTTACAGAGCGGCCATTGCGGTTATTTTAACTGTTGTGGCTATTTCGTCTTGCAAGAAAAAATCAAGTGATGATGACGCCGCTCCTCTAAAACCAGAGCCCGAACAGTTTCTTATAGATTGCCGAAACGCCATTTCGAATGCGAATAGTTTGTTAAACGGTATTATAAAAGTCGCTGACACTCGTACGGAACAAAACACACTTGTCCCGTTAAACGAGATTTGGATCCAAGTTGGAAATACCGACGCAAAAGCCTCTCTCTACAGTAGCGTGCATCCCGATAAAACTGTTCAAGAGTCTGCGGACACTTGCTCCCAGGAAGTAAGCGCGTTTACTTCTGAGTTGGGTTTAAATCGTGATTTGTATGATGCTATTAAAAACCTATCAACAACAGGTATGGATGACGATGCAAAGAGGTTGGTCACCGTTACCCTCAGAGACTTCACGCGCTCTGGCGTTGATAAAGATGATGCGGCGCGCGAAAAGATCAAGAAATTCGAGGATGATATTCTGAAAACCGGTCAGGACTTTGGGAACAACATAACAGATGACGTTCGATCAATTGAGCTTGACTCTGAAGCTGATCTTGAAGGACTTCCAGAAGATTACATCACGTCTCATAGACCGGAGACAGCAGGAGGGAAGTTCGTTATAACAACGGATTACCCGGACTCGACTCCATTTTTCGCGTATGCAAAAAGCGACGAAGCCCGTCGCCGTCTCATGTATGAGTTTAAGAATAGAGCTTATCCAAAAAATTTGGAAATTCTTGAAAATCTTCTCACTCAGAGATACGAACTAGCAACTCTTCTTGGTTATGACGATTGGGCCGCATATATTACAGAAGATAAAATGATTCGCACTAAAAAGGCTGTGGCTGAATTCATCGATGACACCTCCAATGCTGCTGCAGATCGCGCAGAGCATGAATATGCGACTCTTCTGGAAGCTAGGAAAAAGGACGATGGGGCAGCGACATCTGTTGGTGAGTGGCAAAAAGCATATTATGAAGAAATAGTTAAAGGTTCTGAATACGGTCTCGACTCCAAGACTGTTCGGGAATATTTTGCCGCTCAAAAAGTAAAAGATGGGCTCTTGGAGCTCGTACAAGATCTTTATGGGGTCAAGTTTGAAAAAGCAACAGACGCTACACTTTGGCATGAATCTGTTGAAGCATTTGATGTTTTTGATGCCGCGACAAAGGTGAAATTAGGCCGTATTTTTCTCGATCTTTATCCTCGCGAAAACAAGTATAAACACGCTGCGCAGTTTACTCTAAAAGATGGAATTAAAGACAAACAATTTCCTGAAGGCGTTCTCGTTTGTAACTTCCCCGAACCATCAGGCGACGATCCAGGACTCATGGAACATGACGATGTCGTAACAATGTTCCATGAATTCGGTCACCTTTTGCATCACATCTTTGGTGGACAGCAAAAATGGAAGGCGTTTTCGGGTGTTGCTACGGAATGGGATTTTGTTGAAGTACCCTCTCAACTTTTTGAAGAATGGGCGTGGGACTATAAGGTTTTAAGTCGTTTCGCGAAACATTACAAGACGGATGAGGTTATTCCCGAGGAGCTAGTCGTGAAGATGAACGCCGCGAATAAATTTGGCGTTGGTCTTCAGACGCGCCATCAGATGTTTTATGCGTCAATTTCTCTTGGTTACTACAATCAAAATCCGGAAAATCTCGATACAACGGAAACCCTAAAGACCTTGCAGGCTAAATACAGCATGTATCCTTACATGGAGGATACGCACTTTCAAACAAGCTTCGGACATCTCGATGGATATTCCGCGATCTATTACACCTACATGTGGTCCTTGGTGATCGCGAAAGATTTGCTGTCAGTGTTCCGCGATAGCAGTAATGAGCTTGATTTGCTGAATCCCGCAACCATGCAGGAGTTTCGGGAAAAAATATTGGCTTCTGGTGGGAGTCATGACGCGGCGGATCTTGTGGTGAACTTTTTAGGACGTTCCTTCACATCTGAAGCGTTTAAAAATTGGCTTTCTGAGTAACGTACTATCTTCAAGGCGAAGAGAGTAGCCTTTCTAGCGTCATTTCGTCGATAGCGCAGTACTCTTTTAGGGCCTGAAAATCAGCTTGTGCGCCCTTTAAGTAACGTCCGCGGCGAACACAAAGTAAAAGCCGATTTTTGGGTGTATGTTCGGTCGAGACAAACTCGGTTGCTGTGACTTCGTATCCTTGGCTTCGCATAAGTAAAAGCCGGAGAGCGTCTGTTAAGTGGGCAGCAACCTCACGGCGTAAATTTGGTGTTTGAAAAATCACGTTGAGAGGATGAGAATCGAGTTTTAAGTCGGCCCACATGGCAGCAAGCTCCGCTTGGCAACAGGGCGCCGCCGCAATAACATCTGCATGTTCGCGACATCCAAGGGCCAAGGCGTGATCTGTTGCGACGTCACATGCGTGAAGCGAGATGACAAGGTTAGGCCTCGGAATGTCCTTGGTAGCGCTCTCCGGAAAAAAAACAGGAAAGTGTTTCTGCCAGGTCGCAGGCTCAATGTCAGAAGCGATGAATTTCATGTCATCCGAAAAGCCAAGTTCATCAGCCCTCTTTTGACTTGTATTGATGACCGAGTTATTGCGATCGATGCCTAGAATCTCCACTTTATGCTTAAGCTTCTCACGAAAATACCACGCCAAAATAAACCCAAGA
>CAILAO010000307.1 GCA_903832105.1 uncultured Pseudomonadota bacterium
CATTTTGTTCAAGTAGGCCTTAAACACATTCCTTATTTCGGCGATTATCTTGCCGAAATGGCTACAAACACCGTAGTAACAGCAGAAACTGTTCGATTAATTTTCTCACAAATGCATCGCAATATTCCGTTTAAGACAAGAATAAAATTATGCTTGCAAAGTTGTACCCATCTATCAGAAAAATTAATTTTATTGGGTATTATAGGGTATTGTTGGCCAGCAGCACTTGCAAGCATACCTCTTTATACGATTTCATTCATCACAACCGATATGTTGGCGGCTTATCTCAATCCCATCGATATGTTGGCGGCTTATCTCAATCCCATTGCTTAGAATTCATAATTTTATTTAATTAAAATCGGGTAGGAGGAGCTCGCTAACCGCGAGCCCCGTCCTCCCACACCACCGTACGTACTTCGTCGTATACGGCGGTTTCTTTTAACTTTTTTTTTCACAAAGATTCGAAAATCTCACAAAGACTTATAAACCCCTTTAGTCGCCACCATCCAATACCCATTGCCTTGTGCATCTGGCTAGTAAGCGATAATCGCCACCATCCTTTTCCGGAGGTCGCTACGCACCATGCGCTTGCTTTTGCTATGCCGCGTTGTATTAACATCGTTGCGACTGTTTTTGATCGTTTTAATTGTTTTAGTTTGTAGCACCGAAGCTTACGCCTGATCCATCCATCAAGTTCCTCTATGACGCCTTCACATGCTGCATACTTGAAGTACTGCATCCATCCGGGCAGAAGAGTATTGAGTTCTCGAATTACCTCTTCCAAACTCTTCCCACGGTTTCTCTTTGTTATTGCTCGTATTTTATCTTTGAATCGTTCGATACTTTGTCGTGCAATTCTCAAAGTGCCTTTATTCTCGATACGATAACCAAGAAATTTCCGAGCTTCTACTGGGAGACACCGCACTTTTCGCACTATTTATTTTAAGCCTAAGCTTTGTCTCTAGAAATTCTTTGATCGATTGCATCACTCGTTCTCCTGCCATCTTTGATTGCACGTAGATATTACAATCATCTGCATAGCGACAAAATTTGTGTCCTCTTCGTTCTAATTCTTTGTCAAGATCGTCTAGCATAATATTTGCGAGCAGAGGCGACAACGGACCTCCTTGTGGGGTCCCCTCTTCGCCCAAAATTCGCATTCCATTAACCATGACACCTGCTTGCAAAAACCTTCGAATGATTCTTAGGACTCTCTTATCGCTTATCTTCCGCACTATACGAGACATAAGGATATCGTGATTTACCCTATCGAAAAAACTTCTCTAGATCAATATCAACCACCCATATTCGATCTTCACGCACATATTCTTGTGCCTGCTTAATCGCTTGATGGGCGCTTCTTCCTGGCCTAAAGCCAAAGCTTGAGTTTGAAAAATATTGTTCGAATATTGGTGATAGTACTTGCATGAGAGCTTGTTGGACCAACCTATCAATGACCGTTGGAATTCCTAAATCCCTTTGCCCACCACCTGGCTTAGGTATACTTACGCGCCTTACGGGTTGTGGTTTGTATACGTCACCCAGAAGTGAGTCTATGAGATTTTGTTCGTTTTCCGCAAACCATTGTTTTAGCTGAGCAACAGTCATGTCGTCAATCCCGGCAGACCCCTTATTTGTCATGACACGTTTCAGTGCTTGTCTTAGGTTGTCTTTTTGACAGACTGCCTCCATGAGAGTTTTCGTTTCCTCCAAGGTTCGTTTCTGTGATTGTATCGTAAACCTTTGCAGTTCCTCAAATGCAGAAGCTTTGATTCCGTCATCGCTGCTTGCATCGTGGCTCATGTCTTTCACCATTTCTCTATCTACTGCTCCGTGTTTATCGCTCATCTCAGATCTTCCTTGTCGTTAAAAGATTCAGCCCTTCGCGTTTTTTTTTCCGCTACTATGGCTTCTGCTGACTTCTCTGTAGATTCTCCTTGCTGTTACCATCAAGGCCGTACGTTTTTTTTTAAAAAAAAAAACGCCTACCCACAGAGATCTCCCGGGGTAATGCACACTTCCTTCACATGGGCTCCACTGAATTTACTACCACGGTATACGGAATGACTATGTGGCCTCTTCGTCTATTGCCGAATTACCTACCGCGCAAGCCTTATATTCAGTTTCTGTTCGTTGGATCCATGTTTTCGTCATCAGCTTCCTTCAGATTTCACCTCGCGGTAAACACCCTTGCCTAGACGTACAGTTCCGGTCATTTCGGTCTGTAGGAGACTTTCACTCCTGGAAAGTGCGCCGTGCCCGGCGCACAAAAAGAAGCTCGTAAATTATACGAGCTTCTTGAACTTATTCTTAATTAATTAAAATTAAGCTTTGTTTTCTTCGGTTGCTTTAGTTGCATCTTGATCGGATGTTGATTCA
>CAILAO010000308.1 GCA_903832105.1 uncultured Pseudomonadota bacterium
TCCTGTCTCTCCCCAATAGATAAATGATTTAAACCCTTCAGCCATCTGAGCATATTCCTCATCAGTCATATCAGCCATGTTTGGCAACTCTGCGGCTTTAAAATTCGTGACTAGTTCGTCACCAGGAATAAGATAGCCGCAAGAGTATTTTCTGGCCCCGGGAAGAAACGGACCCGTAATATCTTGAGCATCACCTGTCAATGGATCAGCGCACGTTGCTGTTGCTGATTTTTTGAAAACCCTATCTACAGTCATCATGTTTTCTAAAACGCCTTCACTTCCAACATTGCCATATACATCAGGATCAGCAAAAATCTTTGCAATAGCACACTCCATCGTTGCGCCTGTAGGTTGCGTCTCGTCGTCCGCATTGTCTGTGTCGTTACAAGGAGTTCCATTTGGCTCTCCAGTACGTGTCAAAGACAGACTTAGCGAACCAACAGGCATGATTTCTCTTAATGTTTCATCAAAGCTATCATCGCTCAAATCAACCGCTGATGCAGAATCCTCAGTTGTTGTGCCGCCTGTCCCCGTTCCTGTTCCTGGAGGCGTTGCTGGGGTGTCCTCATCATCATCACTTTTCTTACAATTACTAAAAACGACTAGAGACAAAATGAAAAAAAACAAAAAAAAACACCTGATTTTCATGGCAAATCCTCCGAAAATTGGACCATTTTAAAAAATGAACTGCCGATCTCGGTATATTTTACAATGATCCAGACGAAAATAGCAATGTTCGCCAAAAAAATATGAAATAGGTTTAGGACGTGTACTCAATTAACCTGAAACCCTTCTAGCGCTTAGACTTAATTTTTGTCGTCATCTTGTTGCCTAATCATGATCTCTTTCGGAATGCTTTAGCTTAGCCAGCTGACTTTGTCGTGAATTAGAGAGACTAAACGAGCAGGGCGCAAAAACTGTGATTGTCTGAAATAGGCTTCAGATCATAAGTCGAACAGCTTAAGCGGTTTCTGTTATCCTTCTTTGCGCTTGGCGTACCTGGTGGCGCGTCCTGCGCCAAGTCTTTCGATGAGCGTCAACTCGATCAACCGATTCAAAATCTGCTTCGCGGACACCGCAGGAATTTTTAGTTCTTCCGCAACCATTTTATTGGTGATTTCTTCGTGCTGATCAAAGAGCTTCATGGTTCTCTGTTGATTGGGTGACAATATTTTGCTGTCAGGAGTGCCTTTGAGAAAATCACTGAGGACTTCGGTTTGGCGAATCATCGTTTCAACAAAAAAGAGAATCCATTTTGCAACTTTTGCTGTTTCTGATTTGATGTCTTTTTGCCCTTCCCTCAGCGCGAGATAGTATTCGACCTTGTGATCCTCAATGATTTTTTCAAGAGACGCATAGGGTACATAGGCGTACCCAGCTTGTGCTAATAAAAGATTGGTCAATATCCGGCTGAGCCGCCCATTCCCATCGTGAAAAGGATGAATGGCCAAGAATTCCAGAATGAAGTTGGCAATAACCAACAATGGATGAAATTCTTCGGCTGCGAGTTGTTCCTTAGTCCATTCCACAAGTTCCCGCATTTTTGAAGGTGTCAGATGCGGTTCGGTGGGATTGAATAGAACATTCTCGCCACCCGCTTCATCAAAGGCTACAACCTTGTTGGGGCTTCGCTTGTATTGACCACGCAGGTTTTCGTCCTTGGTAGAGTATTTGAGAAGCTCGCGATGAAACTGAAGAATGACCCCCTCAGAAAACGCAATGTCTCGATAGCTGTCAAAAACAACCCGCAAAACTTCGGCGTATCCAGCGACTTCCTGCGAATCTCTATCTTTCAACTTATTAACCCGAAGTCCGCTTAAAAGTTTCTCGACTTCCTTATCTGAAAGTTGACTTCCTTCAATCCTGGTCGAAGCCCCTGCTGAAGTCACAACGATACTGCGCTTAAGGCGACCCAG
The DNA here is from genome assembly GCA_903832105.1 of uncultured Pseudomonadota bacterium. Taxonomy (GTDB): domain Bacteria; phylum Bdellovibrionota_B; class Oligoflexia; order Oligoflexales; family CAILAO01; genus CAILAO01. The sequence goes on from CAILAO010000308.1 coordinate 1,917, forward strand.
AATTTGAGGGCTAAGTCTTGATGCACCTTTCCACCAACCTTTGAACTCATCAACTTTGGCGATCTTGGTCAAAATCAGTGAGAGTTCCCTGTTGGAAAGGCTATGCAATCTTTTTGATAATCGGTTTCCCATAACTATATCCGATTATATCGGTTTATATCCGAAAATGCCAGTGCTTCTTTCAGGTTCATACTTGGTAAAGATCATCGAAGAATTGAAAAAGAAGAAATACCATACAAGAATTATCTACATTTTCCTTGATAATCCTCTAGTTTCGATTGAACGAATTAAAATCCGCGTTGCCCAAGGTGGACACTCCGTTCCAGATGAAGATGTGGTGCGGAGGTTTCATCGTAGTAAGATGAAGTTTTGGAATATTTATAGAAATCTTGTAGATGAATGGCAGCTTCTATATAACGGCGAAGAGGGTTTGATACTTGTTGCAACGGGGGAAAGGGAGACATACCGTGTACTGAACGATAGGAAATTCAGAATATTTAAAAAAGGGTGCTAAAAAAGTGAATAAAGAAATATATGAATGGATTACTCAGGGAATAAAAATCGAAATTAAGGATAA
>CAILAO010000309.1 GCA_903832105.1 uncultured Pseudomonadota bacterium
TTCAGCCTCTGCCATACGTGCGATCTGTCAAGGTTAATTCGGTATGACGTTGAAATAAATCTTGACGAATTTGGGCATCTAACGACAATTTGCCTTTCAAGGGGTTGTTCGGTCGAGCACATCGCCAATAACAGGTCATGCCTTTAGGTATTGGGAAGATCGGCAGAAAAGGAATATAAACATGCATTCTATTCAGGAAAAGATTGAGACCAGGTTCCGTAATAACGGAAAAGAAATCTTTGCGCCGTTAAAAGAGAAATGGCTTGTCGCCACGCCGGAAGAAATCGTGCGCCAGGGGTTTATTGGCCGCCTTGTCAATGAATATGGTTATGAGCTTGGGCAAATGGAACAAGAACTCCAGGTCAGCAATTCTCAACGCGGACAGGGCCGAGCCAGTGCGGATATTGTGATTTGGAAAAATGAACAGGAACGCAAAGATCGAAAAGCTGCTTTTATCGTCGTAGAGTGCAAAGCTGAAAAAGTGACAATTCGGAAAGAAGATTACTTTCAAGGTTCGAATTATGCGACGTGGGCAAGAGCGAAATTCTTTGTTACCACCAATGAAAAAGAAACGAAATTCTTTAAGGTGTTGGAAGATAAGTTACCGTTAGATCTTGATGAAATCGTTGATATTCCCAAAGCGGAAGATGCGAACAATGACAAGAAAATCAATGAGATCCTCGCCCGCACGAAAACCTTTACCAAAGATGAGTTCCAAAAACTGCTCTTTGCCTGTCACGATGTCATTCGTAATAATGATAAACTGTCGCCGGAAATGGCGTTTGATGAGATTTCAAAAGTCTTGTTTATGAAGATTCGTTATGAATGCCAACAAGACAATGTGTTTTCGAAAGAACGGTTTGAAAAATTAAAACAATCAGATCGAGAAATCAGGGGTTCTAAAGCGGAAAAAGAACTCTTTTATCAATACTTTTTCGAGCAAACCAAAGAAGAATTCAAACGCGATGAGATTTTCAAAGAGACGGACGTGTTACGGATTCGAGAAGCCAGCTTTTTGGAAATCGTCAAAAAGCTGGAAAAGTATAACCTTTCCGATACCTCTGATGATGTCAAAGGGATTGCATTCGAAGAGTTTTTAGGCAAAACGTTCAGAGGCGATTTAGGGCAATTCTTCACGCCGCGTACGCTGGTCAATTTTATGGTTGCGGTGCTTGATCCGCAAGAAGGGGAAATTATCGGTGATCCGTGTTGCGGTACAGGCGGTTTTCTGATCAAAGCCTTCGAATATATCCGCGAAAAAATCGAACAGGAGATACAGCACGCGAAAACAACCTTTCGGAATGAACTCATCCCCGAAAATTACGATCAGCTTTCGGAAAAGAAGCAAAAAGGCATCATGGCGGAACTCAACGCCTTGTTTGTCGAACTGAATCAAGAGTTAGAACCGAACGTCATTGACAGCCGCGTCAATCAATTATCGTGGAATTGCATTTATGGCACGGATGCCGAACCGCGTTCGGCCCGGACGGCCAAAATGAACATGATCATGCACGGCGACGGGCATGGCGGCGTCCATCATCATGATGGCTTACTGAATATCAACGGCATGTTCGAAAACCGTTTTGATGTTGTCGTGACCAATCCGCCGTTCGGCGCGCGGATTTCCAGAGATTTGAAGATTTCCGCCGCCGACCGCTTTACCGACCAGAATAAGATCAAGCATTACACCGAACGTTACGGCGATGCCTATCTGCAAGCCTTGAAACAAGTCAATGACCACATTGACGAAAAGCTGCTGGCGCTGTATGATACCGGCGAACTCTCCACGCTGACCGAAGTCGTCTTTATCGAACGTTGCCTGAATTTGTTACGCAAAGGCGGGCGCATGGGGATTGTCTTGCCCGAAGGCTTTTTGAACGGCTCGGACTTGCAAAAAGTGCGCGATTATGTCGAAAGCAAGGCCAAAATCCTGTTAATCGTGTCCATTCCGCAAGACGTGTTTATGTCCGCCGGAGCGACGGTCAAATCCAGTCTGGTCTTTCTCAAAAAGTTTACGGAAGCAGAAGAAACACAATATCAACAAATTGTTGCGGAAGCGACCGCTATAATTGATGAACAATATCAGGCTGAAAAAGCGGAACTGAGCCGCCAGATCAAAGCCGCGAAAGACGATGCCCGAAAAGAACTGAAGAAGCAAGAACGCGAACTGTTGGAAAAGATCAAGGCCGAAATCAAGTCCGAAGTCAAAAATCGGTTCGATTACGAATTTCCGATTGTGCGGGTTGAAAGCGCAGGCATCGGGAGTACAGGGCAAGTTACAGGGAACGAACTGCTTGACGTACATGCGGAATTTGCTGAGTATCGGACACAACATTCGCTCTGGCAAGCAAAAACCATACAATACAAATATAGTTTTGATGAAAACGCGAAACTTGTGAAAGAGCGAAAAAAAGTAAATTTTTAAATAGCCTTTCCGTAGTTTGCGCCGCAGACGGAAAGGCTGAAATTGGCTGGCGGTGGTTAGAACTTGTACATTTTCAAGAATTGTGCAATTGGAGCGTACATCATTTGAGTTTAAGCAAACTCAGATTTTCTAAAGAACATCCGTTTGCTCGGATTGGTGATATTTTAAAACGTAGTAAAAATATTGCAACGGTTAAAGATGACCAAGTTTATAAGCGAGTAACCGTAAAATTATACGGTGGTGGTGTAACGATTCGTGATGAAGTTTTAGGAAAAGAAATAAGGACAAAACGACAATTCTTGTTAAAAGAAGGGCAATTTTTATTCTCAAGGATCGATGCTCGGAATGGGGCTTTTGGCATAGCAACTGCCGGGGTTGATAATGCCATTGTCACAAATGATTTTCCTGTGTTTGATGTCGCTAAAGAAAAAATCATTCCTGAGTTCTTTGCTTTAATCACGGGTAGTCAGTACTTCTTCGATTATTGCCAAAGTTTCAGCAGTGGAACAACTAACCGCCAAAGGTTAAATGAGGACAGCTTTTTGAGTTTTCACATCCCTTTACCTCCGCTTTCCATTCAAAAGCAACTTGTTTCGTCTTACCAACACTGTTTACAACAAGCGGAAGAAGCCAAAATCAAAGCTAACGAGTTAGAAAAAGGTATTGAAACCTATTTGCTGGCAGAATTGGGGATAGAAATCCAAAAAGCCGAAATCCAGAAAAAAGGCTTGCAATTTGTAAAGTTTAGCGAAATAAGCCGGTGGGATATTTGGAATGTAAAACAACAATTTTTGAATAGTAATTACCCATTAATCCAATTAGGTAATTTAATCAAAATGACTAGTGGACAGTTTCTTCCTAAAAAAACTCAAATTGAAGGTAATTATTTAGTTTATGGGGGAAATGGTGTTACAGGCAGGCACAACCAATTCATTTATGAAGGTAAAAGACTTGTCATTGGTAGAGTTGGTGAAAAATGTGGGAATGTTCATTTAGTCGAAGGACAATATTGGATTACTGACAATGCTTTCAAGGTTGACAAAATTTCCAAAGAAGTCACGTATGAATATTTGGAATTAGCGATACGAACATTAAATTTGAACCAATTTAAAATTTTATCAGCACAACCGTCAATTTCTCAAAGTATAATTTTAGATTTAAAAATTCCTTTACCGCCTTTATCTGTTCAAACAACAATCGTTTCACATATCAACGAGCAAAAAGCCGAAATCAAACGACTGCGAGCGGAAGTGGAGAAGTTACGGACAGAAGCCAAAGAAGCCTTCGAGAATGAAGTTTTCGAACAATAGGAGCGTCTATCATGCGTATTACCAAGCTGTATATCAAAGAGTACAAAAATTTGAAAGATTTTCATTGGGAACCCAATCCCGAATCGCCTGTTGCGGTGATCGTGGGGAAAAATGCCAGCGGCAAAACCAATTTATTGGAAGCGATTATGATGATTTTCCTGGAAATACTTCATCTGTCTCATGGAAAAGATCAA
>CAILAO010000310.1 GCA_903832105.1 uncultured Pseudomonadota bacterium
GATAAATTGCTCTCTCCTTGAATCGCTGTGATCTGAATTTGAGAGTTTTCTCCGATTTCAACAAGACGGCCGCCAAGAAACTCGATTTTTGCCTTGCTCATGCGGCCCGTTGCTACCCGATCTCCTTCAAAAAATTCATGATGAACCGAGACATCGCTCCAAACGACTACGTCTTCTAGCCGGCTTTGAACTTGGCCCTGCGCTTCTTTCAAAATTGCGATTGGCTTTCCTTCCCTCGGTTGTTGCCTGTCTTCGGTCCAAATAAAGTATAGGACTCCGGTGAGCAGCGCGAGCCAAACAGAGAATAGAAGGATGGTTGTATATTTTGACTTGACCAATGTAAAAACCTCACTTGCTCTTTGCCAATTCAAAAATCATTGAACTCGCCCTCTTATCGGTCGCCGCAAAAAAAAGTTTAGCGATAAGCCGTAAATATTTTTCGGAAAAGACTGCCTTTTTAATCGGCAGCTTGTCAGTTTGGGGGGCTGATAAAAAAAACGTGAGTTGGGAAAAAAGAAAAATACTAGGAAATCTTGGCTCTATTCGTTAGCTAAACATAGCTTCAAAAAAATGCTCCTGCAAAAAGGTGAGACATCGCCATAAAGTTTTTTTGAGAAGCGCCGATAGTAAGGATTGAAGTGGTTATGTCGCGATTGTCTAATAAAACGCTTCTTTGGAAAACAAAGGAAAAAATTTGCTGAAGGTAAAAGTTTTAAATTCGCTGCAAGTTAAGCTCTTTTTCCTGGTGACGGGACTTATCTGTCTCACAGTTGCGGGGAACTCGTTCCAAAACTATGAGAAGTTCCAACAGTTCCTAACCCGCCAAGCGCAAGATTCCATCGGTCAACAGGCAAAGGCTTCGGCTGAAGAAGTTTCTAATATCCTCGAAAACTGGTTAAGCCAAGTCTCGGTCGTAGTCCCAAACCTAGGTGGTGTTACCAAGGAAAACGCGGTGAAGCAAATTGAAAACCTCGTTTCGTCGAACAGGGAGTTTGTGGCATTTCACGTTGTTTCTCTTCCCGCAAATGTAAATATGAAAAACATCGCGACAAAGACGTTCAGCTCTGTTGGCTTTAATTTCACATCGAGAGTGGATGATACTCGTTTCGACCAGCAAGATACCTCGAAGATTGCGGAAAAGATCGAAGCTTTTAACAGAAAGTGGCTTGTCCAGCGCATCACAAAAGACCCCCAAGGGACTTTTTTCCTCGTGGGTCTGTCTGATCAGTTCAAGTTGCCTCTTGTCAATTTGGCCTATCGATTCTCGTTTGCCCAATCCAAGGAGTCAGTATGGGCGGTGCTAACAGCGTGGCAAACAAGGATCACATCGTCTCTTCCCAACGCGGTAGTCAAAGGGAAAGTTATGATGCAGGGCGTCATTATTAACCAAAACGGCCATATCATAGCCTCTCCCAATGTACAGGATATGATGGTGAAACGATCTGTGAAGGATCTTCCTCTGGCTCTCGATGCATTATCTGGCAAGATGGCTTGGGGTATTAAGGATAATTTCAAGGATCAATACGGTCAAGCTTGGATTGGCGCCTTTAGACGCCTCCCACAGCTCGATAAGATTTCCGTTCTGGTTCAAAAAGATGCCGAATCCGCTTTTCTATCGACGCAAAAAATTATTAGAAGAACCGCTCTCTGGGGCGGGCTCTTCATTTTGATTGCGGTGCTTTTTAGCTTCGTTCTGGCTGCTGGAATCACAAAGGCTTTACGTGAGCTAACAGAGGCCACGTTCCGCATTGCAAAAGGAAACTTCGCGACCTCCATAAAACCGAAAAGTGCGGACGAAGTGGGGGCTCTCAGCATCGCTATCAATAACATGTCGCAAAAGATTCTGATTCTACTTGAAGAGCAAGTTCAAAAGGCGCGCGTCGAAAAAGAACTCGAAACAGCTAAGATGGTGCAAGATACATTTTTCCCGAAGCGAGACATCCGCCAGGGTCCGCTTTTTGTGACGGGATTCCACCAATCGGCGTCCGAAACAGGAGGAGATCTTTGGGGGCACTTTAGCGCGTCTGAAGGCGTTGAATACATTTTTATAGCTGATGCCATGGGCCATGGAGCACCAGCAGCCCTCGTCACCGCAATTGGATATTCCACTTGTATGGCGATTGCTGACATGATTGGAAGCGAGTCGAATATTCAGGTTTCTCCGGCTAGAATTCTCGAAAGGCTCAACCGTGTCATTTTTGATGCTGTTCAAGGTGGAACGACTATGACTTACTTTATTGCGGCTATTGATACAAAGAGCGGCGTGTTAACGTATGCCAATGCCGGACATAACTTCCCATTTATCATTCCAATGAAGTTAAACGATCCCAGGGTGAAACGAGCCTCGAAGGATGCGAATAAAATTCAGTCAATTGCGCTCTCCCTTAAAGGGAATCCGTTAGGCGTTGAAAGGAATGTTGTATTTCAGGAGAAGACAATGAACGTCGCTGCAGGCGACAAACTTTTCTTTTATACCGATGGTTTGATTGATTGCACCTCACCTGTCGGCCGAAAACTCTCACGAAAAGATCTAGTGGAACAGGCCACCCAGTTGGCACAGTGCCCCGCTCTTCAAATTAGGGACTCCATGATCGAAAGTGCCTTTGCCCTTTTTGATAACAATGCTCTTATCGATGATGTAACTCTTGTTGTTGCTGAAATTGACCAGAGTTGGAATGTTCACTCCGGAAGTCCCGCAAATTCAGGGGGTTCCGCTTCCAAGCCACCTCCTCCTCCACCAATTAAACTAGAGAAAGAGCCCCTCCCAGCACTGCCTAAAATAGCGTAGAGGCTGCGACTTTTTAACCAAAACAAAATTGTGGGTAGCGTCAGATTCGGCTAAAATACGATCTGGAGGAATCAATCCATGATGCGTATTTTTTTATGTTTGATGTTATTCGTATCAACGTCTTTAGCATTTGCTTTAACAGCGAATGATCAATTACCCAACCAGTCACTCGGCAATTTGGGTGATAAGTGTAAGCCCATTCGATATCCCAACAATAGTCAGAATGGACATGTTAATTATGTCTTCGTTCCCTTTGGATATGGGGGCGACATGGATCTTTTTCTGAAAGATTCGCAGCGTTTTCTTGTCGAGGGGTTATTAGCCGAAGAACCCTTCGCGAAATACTCTAAAGTCAATGCCTTTGCTGTGACCGAGGAAAATGATGGGATGCTTGGCTGCGGTTATTCTGGCAGGCTTATTATGTGCAGCGCTTCATCAGCCATAGAAATCGCGCTTTCAAACTGCTCAGCAGTGCCGGAAAACGACACCAATCTTTTCAAGGTTCTTGTCATTATCAATAATGAGCAGTATGGGGGTGGTGGCGGCGAAATTGCGACAGCGTATAACGGTGATCGTGGACCTAGAGTTGCCATTCACGAGATTGGACATAGTTATGCAAATTTAAGCGATGAGTATTTGGGAGGCTCTTATTTGGGACATAACTGCGCGTTTGAGACATCTTGTAAGCCCTGGGCGGACATGATCAAGGTCGGCATCGAAGACGTTGGTTGTCTATCCGGGTGTTATTCTGGAGGCGCTTATCGTCCCGCAGAAACACTTATGAAAGATCTTTCGTATCCTTTTAAACGCGTGAGCGAGCGTCTCTTGTGCTGTGCCCTTGGTCGTGACACATCTGGGATGCCGGAACGGTGTGCTTTTTTCAACCAAGGAGGCTTGACGCCGCTAAAAGACTTTTGTTCTCTTCCGCAGGATATCGCATCAAATATTAAGGATAATCCAGGACCACCCAGCTTACCAACGTCCCCAGCATCTAATGATTACATTAGAAATTATGTTGATGAGATGTTGTACCCCGGTCTAACCTTATGGATCGGAGTGAATCCGGAAAACATTTATCGCATCATCAGGACTCAGCGAATTCCTGGGTGGGGTGATTTGCCTCACTCCATTTCAGAAGATGATGGACGCATTACATTTGAAGTGGTCGGAACAGATGAGAGCAAGTTCATACTGAAACGCCGTGCCTATGAGTGGCATCATGGTTATGAAGAAGTGAATGGTGAGATCCAACCAGGAAAACTCCAGCGCGTAACGAGAAATCTTTTTGTGATCACTGTCCCTTCAGGAGTTCTTGAAAGGGGCTCAGTCAAGGAAATCAATATCATCGAAAGAGGGAAAAAGAAGCAAAAGATCATCGTGAAATAGTCAGCACTGGTGAAAATATTGGGAGATTGATTTATGAGCAGCCAACCGACGAAAAAAATATTGAATTTAAAGCAACTTGTCACTTACCAAACGGACTCCGTTGTTAGTAAAACCATAATCGAGAAAAAAACCGGTACAACGACTCTATTTGCTTTTGATAAGGGTCAAGGGCTGAGTGAGCATACTGCACCTTTTGACGCCCTGGTTAATGTATTGGAAGGCGAGGTTGAAATTGATATTTCTGGTCAAAAGTTTTCCGTGAAGGCTGACGAATCGATTATTATGCCGGCCAACGAACCGCATGCGCTGAAAGCGGTAAAAAGTTTTAAAATGCTTTTAGTCATGATTAAGTCGTAGCCAAGAGCAAGGGTCCCACCCGCAGCCTTTACCTCTCCGTTTTGTCCTTTAAATACAATAAGTTACCTGGACAAAAAGAGACCTCTTCATAGTCCACTCATTGTATGCCTAAAAATAGAGTATAATAATAGTATAGACTCACAGCTAACTAATAATTCCATGTAAAATCGGTTTGTTAAAAGCTTAGATTGGTTGGATTTTATGCCTTCGGGAATCATTTGGATCATTGAAAAAGGACAGGGGACTCCAGCACCGACTGTGAGTGCAGCGCTTCTTGGTGATTATGCGGTTCGGCTTTTTGCATCCTTTTCATCTCTCAGACAAATTACACGATTCGATCAGCGTCAGGTCCCCGATATGGTCATTGTTGACCGAGATCATTGCCCAACAGACATTTTAATCATGGAGGACTTCTATCGTTCTCATTTCTTGAACGCTAAAAGAATCTATCTTAGCTCAAAGCCTCAGTCTCCTATAACCGCCGACAATCAATGTTTTTTCTTGCTGAAGCCGTTTGACAGTTTAGAGTTCTCTCACTTTGTTGGTGGGCTTCTGACGACAAAAAAAACGCATGATGAAGTGATCCGTTATCGCAATATTGTCTTAAACGTCGGCCGATTCTATTGCCAAGTTCTTCCTTTCGGTGAAGAACAAAACCTCTCGATGAAGGAGGTTAAACTCCTGAAACTCTTCATAGAACAAGCTGGCGCCTGTCTTGAGAGGGAGGCCATCCATTCTTCGATCTGGCAAGACGTTAAAGTATCCCCAAGAACTATTGATAGTCACATCTCACGCTTGCGACGCAAGCTTGTGGACGCCGAAGCCACTATTGAAAGTGTCTATGGCGGTGGTTATATCCTCCGTTAGAGCCTTGTCTAAAGACTCAATATCAACATCACTGACTGGCTAGTCAGGGCTTCACAAATCATAAAAACTACGCTATACATGCGCATTGCTTTGGCTGGGCGCATTATTAAAAACACAAATCAAAGTTCAGGAGATCCCTCATGAGGCACGCATCTATTTTAAACAAAGGTTTATTTAGGTCTGTCATTCTTGTTTTATTCTTTAACGCGCTTTTGCTCGTCGGCTGTTCAAATGAACAGACAGGGCGTTCCGCTGATTCGAACATTCTTGTCACCGATGTCAATCATTCTATCGTTAAACGTCAATCCATTGGTAACTGCTGGCTTTACGCTGAAGCTTCGTGGTTAGAGTCTCTATATAGAACTGCAAATGAGCAAGAAATTGACGTTTCGGAGTCTTATTGGACTTGGTGGCATTGGTATAACCAGATCGTGGGTAGTTATGGTCGACAAGTCGCGACCGGGGGAAACTGGGATACTGCCGGTGATATTATTGTAGCCCACGGCTTTGTCCTTGAAGAAGAGTTCATCACAGAAGAGAAAGATGCTGAGATGTCACTACATCAAAGTGCTGCGCTCGCTTATATGAACGAAGCTTTATCGACAGGCGGCACTCTCGAGACAATGCAGTCAAGAACTCCAGAAGCGGTGCGACGCGAACTCGACATCGCGTTTGGTACGAATATGGAAACAGCCGAACATCTTGC
>CAILAO010000311.1 GCA_903832105.1 uncultured Pseudomonadota bacterium
AACTTCTCTTCAAAAACCTTTTCAGATACCTCACTGGCTATTCTTTCGAACAGTGGTCGCATTTCTTCGAAATATTCTTCAATACATTCCTGTATTGTCTCGGTCAACTGTTCATCTGATTGTTCATTATCTTTTGAAGGCATATTTACTTTACCTCTCTTACTATCGTGTTAGCGCCGTCTAGCATTATTTGAAAAATTGATTGACGGCTAATTAAGATTTATTGACGTTCCGAAAGTTAGGATATATCTCTACTAGAAAACAACGTCAATACCTTTCGGAAAGTTCTAATAATGTAAAATGGATTCTCTGTAATCTCCATCTCTTCGATTCTATCGATCTTGATGATCTGGATAAATTCACAATCTCGCGCAAGCAGCCGATACCAAAGTAGTATGGACCGTCATAAACTCACACCAGCTTACTTATTACCCAGAAAATTGCGAAACAACGCCCTGTAATTGAAAGACAAAAATTTTATACAAAGTCTATTGGCTTTTTTTTTGGCTTTTGAAATGGACTGATAACTCTGACTGTGGATCTTCTCAATGAAAAATCATGTATGAATTCAACTAGAAATTATCCAACAGACTTAGAGCCGAAGAAAGTTCAGGATATGTCAAGCGTAAAAGTCGTGCTAACTAGCGCCATTACCGTGACAGAGAGCAAATGTTTCATCTCTAACACTTTTTTGTCTCTGAAATCTTAACACCAGAACAATGTGTGGCGCTAACTGATACTCTATCTTTGAGTTGGCAGATTTCCCAACGTCAAGAGCTTCAAATCGGTAGTTTTGATCAGTACAGTCAGGCAGACCAACGACATTTAAGCCAATCAAGTGACACTGCCAAGGAGACAAAGATGTGCTGTCTGTTTGGTCTTCGGATGGGACTAATCCCCGAACATAAAGGTGAATTGGGCCAGCCTGATGGATATATTGCGTCCGCGTAGTCGGTTGTGGGGAGGAAAGGTCCCTTTGAATCTGTATAGATAATGAGGCAAGTAATAAGGAGTACCCTAACCACTCTGATGACTTCTATGACAAAGCGCTGCACTGATGTGGCAGGATCGGATGAAAACCGCGCTCATCAGTTGGCCGAAAATATGGATCACTATCCATATAATCTTCTTTTTTTGACCTAAGACTTAAAAAGCCCTGCCCCGAATATTTGTAACGGTTCTTCTGTGTGCCGCTGGGGATGTCCTATTCAAGAACAATATGTACCCAGTCATCAACGTACGAACAGTCATCTTAGGCACAAAAAGCTTCTTGACATCTGAGCCGACTTTTTGATATTATTCGGAACGATGTACCGTAACATTTATAAAAAGATATCAGTATATATTCTATATAAACTAAAGTGCAAACTTTGTCAAGTTCTTTTTCGAATCAGGCGGTACCTTCAAGTGAAAAAATGCGTTACTGCAACTGGAAATTTTCGATCACACTTGTCGCCGAAAAATTATCTGGGAGTCGTTTCAATATACGATATTTCGACAATCAAACTTTCCCTGATCGCTTCAGGGTTACTTTTGAGGGGCCTAGAAACTTAATTTATCACCAGTTCACAAAATTTAAGGAGCCACAAATGGGAGAC
>CAILAO010000312.1 GCA_903832105.1 uncultured Pseudomonadota bacterium
ACTATATCAATGTATATTATTAAGCGGTTATATAGAGTACAGCGTGAGAGTCAAAGTTAAAGTCTTCAGAAAAGAGATCACGTCAAAGTTATAAGTCGAAGATTAAGATAAAACCTAAGATTGACAAGCCTTTCAAGCCAATTGAGGACACGCCCAAAATAAATTTTACCGAAAAAGACCCTTTTTCGGTAAAATCTTAATAGTTATAATTATTTTAATAAAGTTCTTAAAAATTCTAAATTTCTATTAAAAACGGTTGACAATTTTATCGCTTTGTATTAAAACCATGGGAGCTGGTCGCCTGTCTTAGGTGCCAGTGGTGCCGGATCTCCCGGATTTGAACTTGCTGTTGTCGTTGTTGTTGTGACTCATATGTTGATTCTGCTATGCGGAGGGGATGTGATGAAGTTGAAAATCGGCAGTCTAATCGTTGGCTCTTTATTGGTTTTCGGATGCAATCAAGCCCAATTCTCAGGAAGTAACAAGTCTCAAGCAAGACCGCAGGGCGTCGCTCTTTCTTGCGCTGCTTCCCCAGAACAAGTGAAACTAGGTGAAACCGTAGCAATTGCGGTGACGCAAGAACCTAATCTTAAAAATTCCGTTTATCAACGAGTCCTCGCTGGAGATGAAGTTGGCGAGACGGTTGAGTTAAAGTTTGATGATGCTAAAAACGCGTTCGTTCGCGCTGATGGCAGCCCCAATGAATTGACACCGTCGATCCCAAATACCAGTTATGAAGTTGAACTCAGGGAAACTCCGGACGCCGCAGGCGCCAAGTTTGTTTGTCAGTTTTCTGTCGGCGATGGTACCACGCCACCCGCCGTGACTCCTCCTACCACCTGCGAAGAAACCGTTGCAGTTGGGGCTCATGTTGCCTTTTTAATCGACAATTCAACGTCAAATAATGCAACCGATTGCCCAGGTGCTGTCGCCACTGGCGAAGTGATTGATGGCGCGGTTCTTAAGAAATGTTCGTCCGCAACCAACCGCGAAACCGCTGTGCTCTCTTCATTTGATCTTCTAAGCAGCATTTCGGCCAGTTCAAACGATCCAGCGTCTTCCCTGAGCCGCATTGCGGTGGCCTCTTTCCCGAAGAAGGAAACAGACATCACAAAAGACAGCGACAGTTTCCAAATCCAAGGAGAAGGCTGGTTTGATAGCAACAGTGAAAATCAAGGCAAAGTTTCTTCAGCCCTTGCGTTCACAAGACTTCCATTTGGCCGAACTCCTTATACCGCCGCTTTGAATGCGGCCACCGATCTCTTTAAAGATATGACTGATGATGGAAAAGCCCGCGTAGCCATTCTCGTGACAGACGGCGAACCTACAGATCAAAACCCAGTGGCCGCTGCCGAGCTTTCTGATAACTTGAGAAAAAACGGCGTTGAAGTCTTCACGGTTTTTGTGAATGGCGGAGAAACCAGGGCTGCTCGGGAGGCTCGTCATATTGAGATGCTTAAGCGCTTTAACGAAGTGAACCAAAAGAAAGGTCGAGGCACCTGGTGGATTAAAGTTGCGGGCGTCATTGAAAGTATCGAACAATACTTTGATTATCTCCTTGGACGCAAAGGAAATCCTAGCTTGGTCGAGCGCATTTCATCCAAGGTTGATACCTCATGCGAAGATAAAAACGGCGCTGTTTGTAAACGCCAGGTTATAGAAGTTGCGAATTCTGAGGCCCTTAAGGGTGCTGTTACTAGCATTATCCGATCAAGGGCTGTTCAGTGTGTTAGGCCGTAGTAGGCCTGTACTCCACATCGTCCCATTGTCCCACATATTTGACCCGAGATTCGTCTCGGGTCTTTTTTTTTACTTCGAAAATGAGACCAGTGCTGATAACATCGGACTGGTAGAAGCATATTTTGAAAGATTGTTAGGATGCCATGAATTCAACTGACCAGAAAAACACGGAAAATTCCTCCTCTAAACCTGAACTTTCATCATTGCAGCATGTCAGCTTTGACTGCCCTGTTGACCATCACGGAACGACGGTCCGTATCATCGGGCTTCGTCAACCAGAAAATAAGTTGCCTCCCGTCATTCTTGTCCATGATTTAGGCGAACATATCAGCATGTATGCCCCTTTGGGCGAGGCCTTTGGTCTTGCTGGTTGTAATGTTTACGGGTTTGATTTTCCCGGACATGGGGAATCGGGGGGATCTCTTGGAAGCATTACTGGTGTGACACAGCTTGTTCACAACCTTCTCCAGGTCGTCGCCCTGGTGAGACATGAGGAAAAAGGGAAGCTTCCAGTTATTATGGCTCAAGGCATTAGCGCCCTCATTGCCCTGTTCTTTTTTAAGAAGTTCGCCCACTTATCAAGTGGGCTCGTCTTAGTGGCACCATGTTTTAAGCCCGTGCACGAAATTTCGCGTCTAAAATCCATTCTCATCAAGAGTCTGGCTGAAATAGCCCCTCATGTTAAAGTTCCAAAAGGCTTAGCGCCACAGTTATTTTGTTCTGTGAAGACTGTAGAACCTCTCGAAGGAGATCGTAAGTCGAAGATTATCACACGTCTTAGTGAGCCTATCATTCCAAGGGTCTCAATTAGTTTTGTCAGTGGACTTTTGGATGCCGTCTCGGAAGCTCCAAAGATTCTTCTCGAACTCAAGATCCCCTGTCTTATCCTAGGTCCCTCCGAGGACAAGATTAGTGTTTATGAGGATCTCCAGGTCAATCTTAAAAATAGAGATCTCCAGAATATACGTTTCGAGAACGTCGAGGGCAGGAGTCACAACTTTCTAATCGATACTCCTCATGAAGACCTTAAAATTATACTAGACAAGATCGTCTCTTGGATCGGCCAAAGCCAAGTGGCCACAACTTTATAAGTAGTGACTCCATGAGCATCTCAGAAAAAAAATCATCCGATAAAGCGTCTGAACTCCCACTCTCCTCGCTTGATAAAACCCTTCAGACTCTGAATC
>CAILAO010000313.1 GCA_903832105.1 uncultured Pseudomonadota bacterium
CGAACTGAAGTCAACAGGCACATTTCGTCAGGCATCAGATCGTGCCCTCTTTCTCGCAAAAGATTGGGACAAATTAGTTGAGCGGTGTTTCGATTCAAACGGATCTGTCGAACGACGAGACGGCGCATTCGCTCTGGCCCATCTTATAGACTGGAAAGCCGACTGCTGTGACTGTTTTGCCAGCAAGGCCCCTCAATTGAGTCGATGGCTTGACAATGTCGATAATGATTGCGCCTATAGTTTTGGGAGTCTCATCAACAGTATATTGACAGCCAAGGGAGGGCAAAATGGCGGATCTACAGCCGCCTTGGCTATCGTCAAAGGTGCGGTTCCCGAGCGCATCGCGTCACAAATCAAGTCTGCTGCTCATTCGGCGGCCTATGGGTGGGGCTTTTTTCTCTGCGCCGTCCATGAAGCTGCGGATCCTGATTGGCGAAATCGGTTCTTTGAAGCGCTAGATAAAGAGCATCTATTGAGATTTATGGGCGAGTTTGATTTTACGCAATTGGTCCACATGAATAAGCTCATATTTGGAATCTTGTACTTCGATGTTGAATTTGGTTTTCAGGCGCTCGACCATGCATTACCCGTAATCAAATCTGGTCTTCAACAAGACCCTCTTAATAGCTGGGAAAAACTGCGAGATTTATTGTGGCTTCTTTTGGGAGAACCGCCTGGGTTTCTCCGCCAACGTAAGCCAAACAGGCGTCAGCAAAAGTACTCACGTTTGGTGGCGAATTTCTTACCAGTTGATAAAGTTGCAGCTGACCTCTCAAATAGCCGGCAGAGAGATTTTGAACGATATTCATTTATGCTGGGATGGCTCAAACAGGTCTATCGATCCCGGTATCGGGAAATAATTCGAGCAATAGACCTGGATCGTTTGACTATCGCGAGTGCAGGGCTGTGGCAAAAACCGCCTCGAGAGCTTCGGCTGCTCATTTCACTGCTATCAGAAGATGATGATCACGAACCAGCCAGATCTTGGGTGGCTGCGCATAAAGACGAAATTTACGATATGGACCCCATAACAGCGTGCGTAGCGCCAGAAATAGCCGTGTACGTTCTGAATCGTGGTGGAAGAGTAACTCTGTCGAGCCACAATGAAAGGGATTGGCAACTTCAAGGACTAGCATTAGCAAGTATTGCTGCAGTCGACGATGACCAGGCAAAATGTATTGCAGCCAATAATGAAGCGCACCTCGCTACCTGTATTAGCAGACTCCAGTGGATTGACTGTGATGACAATCTGTCTTTTTATTTGGATGTATTAAAGGATCTCGACAACGCTTCGCTCGCTCGATCACTGCACCTAGTCAATCTGGCCGAGGCCGACAAATATTGGAACGGTATGTTAAAGGGGAAGAGTATGAAATCTAAAAAAATGTTAGCCAAGCTCGTCAGTATTAGTATGGAATGTGGTGGTCCTGTAGGCAATTTTGCTCAAGATTTTAATAGGAGGCTTCCCAAAAGCCTCAGGGTCGCAGTCAGAAATACCAAACGAGATATAGTGGATTAATGGTCCAGAAAAAAAACAGTTGCATAAGCTGCTCTATGACCAGTGTGACCAGA
>CAILAO010000314.1 GCA_903832105.1 uncultured Pseudomonadota bacterium
AGATCACGTTTAAGTCTCAAGTTTCAAGTCTATGTCTATGAGGACGTATACGTTAACCCAGTGCCATTCGGGCGTGTACTCAATTAGCCTAAAATCCTTCTAGCGCTTAGACTTAGTCTTTGCCGTGAATTAGCTGAGGATTTCGGCGCAAAAACTAAAGTTTCAGAGTGTGCAACCTGAAACATAGGTTGCATTTTTTACCGGAGACATAGGTGACAGTTTGTTAAATGTTACCTATGTCTCAAGACGGGACCGTTAAAATAAAAAAGGAGGCCGCGATCACCGGCCTCCCTTTAATATTGAATCAGAAAACGTTACTTAGCGCGGGTGAAGTTCTGCTTCATCGTGCCATACTGCTCGTATTTAGCTGCACCAAATTCATCGGCTTTTCCTTGGTTCTGCTCTACTCCATCAATCAACTCAACATTCTTTGGTGTAAAGTAGCAGTTAAATTCATCGTTCGAAACCATTGTGCATTGATAGATAAAGCGATTAACGAACGTATGAGTTACTTCTTTCGATTGGCCATCAGCGCCTGGATCTTGCAGCCATTCCTTCCAAGAAGAACTGGTTTCTTCGGTCAGCGAGAAGTTTCCGTCTGCTCCCGGTTTATAGTCGGCAAACGACATCCGGCCGCCGATCATGCCTCTAAAGTTTCCATCCGTATCGAGGCATTTTCCATCTTCCGTTGGGCAGTTGAGCTCTTCGACGCGGGGGTCGATCCGTTCGGATAACTGTTGATCCAGAAGTCAGGGACGCAGGAGTTTGGCAATGCGGCTCTGAGGGATTCTGCAGCGTCGTCGCAGATGAGCGTGTCATTAGCTGGCATCATACTCTCTGATAAACTTAGAACTCTTGATATCTGACTATCATTACCGCTTAATGGAAGCGCCGCAAATTCTTCTGCGCACATGGTGATATATTGGCTTGTAACAGCACTCTTATCCGTTGTTACACCTTCATAACCAGCAACCGCATTGGGGCAAATACTCTTGAGTGTAAATGTATCAAAATATTCCGACGGATAACTTTCCTCGTCAGCTAAGGCAAGACCTTTTTTCTTCAGTTTAAACTTCTTGGCGCTTACAGCGTAAGTATGCTTGCCTTTAAGCTTTAGTCCCGCTGCGATTTGAGTGCTGACAGGTTGGCCTGTCGAAGAATCAACTTCAAGTCCAATCATGCTCGCGATCCATTCGAAATTGCTACAGATGTTCGAAATTTTTTCTTTTTCCCACCTGGCATCTGTAAAGCACATCCCGAAGTCAAAGTTTGGAGGAAGTGGATCAACGGGTTTACAAGCCCATGCGACATATTCCGGATCAGCATTGACGAGATCTTTTATAATTCGGATGAGTTCGTTTGTTTCTGAAAATTTGAAGTTTGCACCAAAGACAGGATCAGAGTCGCAGTCTTGCTGTTGCCCGCCGCCCATAGAGACCAAAGCTTCCTGTAGAGACGCCGCTTGGAGAGGTTGTTCTTCAACATACCCATCTTTGTCGCAGACTAATTTAAGGGGAGTGCCATCGGCCGCAACATAGACGGTATATTGGTTGTTTTCATTGGCATTCCATGGGCACCAATTATACGGATCATTTGGAATGCAGGTTTTTGTTTCTGCCTTCGGAGCATCCGTATATTTATATGGCAGAATCTCGCTATACGAGTAACCCGAGTAAGATTGGTCCCAGTCCACAGACTGCATGATCGGGTTCCCTTCTGTACTAAATTTCGGCATTCCACTTTCGTCGTACTCCATGAAATCCTGCTTAGCGATATTGGCCTTTACGATCATACATTTTTGAACACTGTAGGGATTTGATGCACAGTAATCAGTGAGCCAACTGGATTGATCATGAACTTTATTGGCAATCTTTTCTTGAAGACCAGATGGGAACGAAGCGTAAATATTTTTCAAAGACTGCTTGGCGTCAGCTGCAGATAAAAGGGAAATTGCAATTGGATCGCCTCCCACCGGTTTATACGCAAATGCCGGATTTAATTCAGTGCCAGTTGCGCCTAAGCAAGCTCGTGCGCGTTTTTCACTCATCCAAATTCCGACTTTGCGTTTTCCATCATATGTTTCGTCGTGGAAGAAATTTTGCATTTGGGGCCCATCAAACGCTTGCGCTGGTGGTTCTTCAAAATCACCCGCTCCTCCGACCGTAGGCTCTCCCGTCAGTTTTGCTTTTTTTGTCAGCTTTAATTCAGCAGAATCTTCCGATGCTACAGGAACCTCGACTTCATTTGAAACTTCTTCTTCTGGAGCGGTTTCAACATACTTTTCAGCATTATCGGCTTCAAATTTAACATTCCATAGACCAGTCAGTGAACCAACATCGGTCTCATTCTTGGCTAAGCCCAAAGCTTCTAGGGCTGCTTGAATCGCCTCTTGTGAGAGCGCCGTGCTTTCGGTCCTGTCGATAATGGCAATGATGGTGCCCTTGATCGGATCGTACGCAATACTGAACTTAAGTTTGCCACCTCCCACGTAGAGGTTTGATCCTTCACCATCAAAAGTTATGGCGCCAAGTTTTTTAAACTTTTCTTGATCTGGGGATTTCCCCAACAGGAAGCATCCGAAGTCTTTCACGACTAGGTCATTACAGGCACCGGTGAATATGCCATCCTTCACGTCGATGTTACATGCCTTTGGCTCCTCTTCGAATGTCACACAGCTTAAACGAAAGATGGATGGAGTTTCTTCATCTACTAATGCAAATTTCAAAGGAGCTACAGTGGTGGTTAAAGTGAGGGTGCCTGTCAATTGGAGCGCAAGATTCTTCGTGACTTTAGTCGTCTCGGTGGCCGTCTCCGTGCTTGTCGGAGTTGTTGTTGTTGCTGGCTTGTTCTCAGATTTCGCGCCAATTTTGCACGCAAGTGGAAGCCCGATCAAGGCAATTCCCACGGCCATGCTTACTCCGTAAACCCAACGTGATCGCTGTCTTCTCATGTAAAACCTCCCAAAAAAAGTGAAATTTTGAACCCCTAAAAAACTCCCATCTCACCCAAGATGGATTAGGAACCTTCTCGATGTACGACTTCCTTCGGATAGTCAGTGGTGGTACTTTAGAAAGTGACCAATTTAACGGTAGAAGCTAGAGGTTAATATCTATATTTACTAATAATATTAATTGATTATAGAAAATATCTATTTTAAAAATAACTCCTTCAGATCGCAGCGAGGTAAGCCGATATCCAATGAATGGGAAGCTTTTTCTTTTAACTAAATGATATTAAAGGGGTTCAAATTACTACTCGCCCGGCAGCGAAAATGTCTTGTAATGTCGGATGGCTATCTCTGTGCTCAAATCTTTTAACAAGCCATTCTGGATTTGATTCGGTGAAGTGACATGACTCAATCCTGGCAACACGCTACCGCAAAAGAGTTGGTACACGACTCAGTTTTCTGACGATGTTCAGTTAGATTATAGAACGTTCCGGTATCGGTGCTAGACGACCATTGATTGCAGCAGGTACTTGACGTCCAAGTACTGTTACTGAAAATCCACACAGGTTGTTCAGTCGTGTAACCAGCATTAAGAGCTGCAACATACTCCCACGCTGAACACATTCGAGCACTGATCGGCGAGCAGCCACTGACGGCACGGCAGAGATTTAAAACACCGGCTTTTCCTCCCATGTCACCATTTGTTACAGCGGTGTAACCGCAAAACCCCCCGCGGTAGGTGGCGGTGGACTGGGTAGTTCCATCTGGAAATTTAATTCCACCGCTGATGGATTCAATAGTGCCAGCAACGGATAGTTTTTGTGACGGGTTTGGAGTGCCAATCCCAACGTTTCCTGCAAAATAATTACGATCACTACTATCTGACTGATATATTCCGAATGTTGAAGATCCATGCACATTTCCAATGTACAAACCATAGCCATAGTTAATCGTTCCAGATGTTGAAAAGTCCAAAACTTTAATGCCGTATGCTTCGCCAATTGTACCTGCTGCAGTATTTCCAGTGCTAGCAGAGACTCCGATCGTTGAGGCCAGAGAACCCGCCGTATTCAAATAAGCTCTACCTGCAACTCCATGGATGATTGACTGATCACTGTTACCCGAAGCGAGGTTTTTTTCCGAAAGGCCAAAAAGTGAATAATTATTTCTTGCTGCAACGGCATTACTGGAAGCGAATCTAAAAAATCCAACTTTCGAGGCATCGATATCATTGCTTGAGACAACGTATAATTTTGATTTTGTCGAAGGATCCGGAACAGCTCCAATCCCCATTCCTGAGTCGTTAATCACGGCATTAGAAGTTTTCACGGCCTTTCCTGTCGCCCCGTCAAATATCACAACGGCATTGTCTGCCGCTCCACTAGGTCCAGCGACCTTGCTATCAAGTTGTGTCT
Source organism: uncultured Pseudomonadota bacterium (assembly GCA_903832105.1). Lineage (GTDB taxonomy): Bacteria > Bdellovibrionota_B > Oligoflexia > Oligoflexales > CAILAO01 > CAILAO01. The sequence continues at coordinate 4,363 of CAILAO010000314.1, forward strand.
GAACGTTTGACGTGACAGAGTTCAAATACTGAAGTTCGGCACTACTAACCGAGCCATCTGCAATTTTTGCTGCATCAATGTTGCTCGGAAGATCTCCTGTGGCGATCGTCCCGCTACTTGCCGCGGTCAGGCGACCTTGAGCATCAACAGTAATATCAGCTTTTGTGTAGATTCCAGGAGTAACCACAGTGTTTGCGAGTGAGATGGTTCGATCGGCTGACAAATCGCCTCCACCGGTTAATCCGCCGCCTGTTGAGATCGCGCGAGTGGTCGGGGCTGACGTGGAACTGATCGTAATCGTGTCAACTCCGACGTTAAAACTTATTCCTGCCCCACTGACAAGACTTTTGAATTCCAGCTTTTCCAAATTTTTTTGTTTAAAAATTCCAGTCCCACTGCCGATATTTTCGCCGGTATTAACCTCACCCACGCCACTTAAATCGACGCAGACAAGTTCTTCGCCTGATCCATTCATCCTTAAGATTTGATTGGGGCCACAGAGTTCTTTGCTTAACTTTGAAAGGCTAATGGAACCATCTTTCACCTCGAGTTTTCCCAGAGTGTTGTAGCCTATCGAGACGTCATCTACCGGTACATGAAGCGCATATGGCACTACGTTAAAACGATATCTTGGTTCTATTTTTCCGTTCGCTTTGACTTCGATGTAGACGGGTCCTGGTTTTTGAACAAATAAATTGTAGGCCTTAGCTTCGTCGAGTAAAAGATCGATTCGATAGATGCCATCTTGCAAATCCACACCCACAAAGGGGGAAAGGGTCTCAATAGCTTCTCCGCCGACTTCTTGACTGAAAAACGAAACTTCAATCTGTACCGGTCCCGCCATTGGTTTTCCATCTTCCAAAAGCCTTCCCCCATAGACCATGTGGATAGGCTCTGGACTACCTGCGGAAAGGGTGGGGATAAAAAAGAAAAAAAGAAGTGATATCGCTAGGAAACGAATCAACTTCATGATTTTTGCCTCCGATTTCGAATGCTTTCCGTAAGGTAGCGTGAGCTACTCAATTATACCTTTAGATGGGATCGGCCAATTTTTGAAAATCTTTAGGGAAAATTTTTTTGCTTTTTGATTTTAAATACTTACGGAGATTTAATTGCGAACGTCGCTCGCGAGACATATGAAACTTTCTGTCTCTTATGAATGAAACACTGAGGAAAGCATTGCTGATGACACAAGTATAGAAATTTATAAAACATTTGAAGTTCAAGCGTTTTAAAATGCAGATTTCTTAAAAATCGAGCCAGTCGCACGTGGCACGAATAATGCTTTTACATTGGATGAGAGCAGATCGGTCGAAAAGATCGAGACGCTCTTCCTCTCAAAAGTTCTGCTTAAGTTCTTTTCAAAAATACTCTGCTTGACTCCTTCCCCCGGGACATCTGAAAAAGAGAGGCCCGGGGGCATCTTTTTCGGCTGATATTATTTTACTTAATATCCTCGTCGCTCAATGGTTTCAGCCGTTATATAGCGAGTATAGTAAGTGTACCTCATATAAAACTCACCAAAGTCGGCCACGCCTTTAAGCGATCCATTATTCACAATTTTATAGAGAGCAACATACTCAAAGTACTTCTTCAGGATTTTTTCGAAGTGTTCGCGCTGATTTTGATAAGCAGTCATGTCTCCCCCTTAAGAGCCAGGTCTAATCACGACCTACACTCCCCACATCGGCAAAATAGAGGAAAACTTAAGGAATAAAAAAAAGCCCCTTTAATATTAATAGCTTATCTCGTGTATTTAAAATATTAACAAAAAAGCTTAATGCATTATTATCGTTTAGCTATTACTAAAGACATTTTATATTTCTATGATCTTCATTATAATGACCCGACTTTGCGAAAGGCAAAGCAACTTAGCAAAAAAGGGACAAGAAAAAATGAGTAAGATTCTTTTTATATTAGTCGTTTTGCTTTCTTTTTTTTCTGCGTGTCGAAATGACCTAGATACCTCCAAACTCAAAGAAACCTACAAATCAACCAACGTCACAAACTGGGCTTATGTCGGGTGGGCACCGAGGATTTCGTCCGCAAAAAATGTTGCGCTCTTTTTATCGAAACAAGGGCTTTCTCTTCGCGTGTCCGCAACACTTGGCAAAGAGGATATCAAACAATATCTCCCAGAACTCATCGCGCGGGGCGAGATGTTAAAAAGTCTGTCACAAAATGGAAAACTCAGTTTTGTTGAGCGGAACAAACTCGACGCATATATTGCAGAAATCGATTCTTATCAAGTTAGCGGAAAAGATAGCCGAGCACTTTTACTCGAAAAAATGGGCCCCTACCTTACCGAAAAAAGTGGGAATGAAATCAATTTGGATATCATCTATCCCATAACGATTTCTGCAGAAGGAATTGAAGCTCCCCCAAACAATCTCGTCAATTACTTTCAAACCATAGAAGAGCGTCGTGACTACTATAGTGTGGACCCAGAGTCATTCGTGTTTGGCAGTTTTCCGGCCTTGTGGTTTGATGGTTCTATTGGTCTTCATGGTCCAATTCGATATACTGATGATCCGGATGCCAATAGAGAATCTGGTCTCCTCACGGAAGAAAACACCGAAGGTAAACCAGCCCGCTGGCAACTCCTTCGAACGTATAATTCCCACGGATGTGTCAGGATGGAAGGTGAGCATATTATGGAACTGCGTTCTATGCTCCCTAAGGGCGAAGTTGAATTGAAAAGAGTTCCGCTGTACATCAAAAAATTCTACGATATTACTTCATATAGCGGAAAACAGTGTCCCCAAGGAGCGCCAGGAACTCCAGATGAGTCCAAGCTTCCTGTGGTCATAGGGGTTCAATATTACTGGTTTCATTTTAATCACATTAACCCCATTGGTTCAGTGAACCCAGAGCGAGATGATGATAGTCGTGATGGTCTGCCTCGCTATTTAGTCCCAAATAAAAATACTTTCTATGAAAAACATTTCGCCGGTTCCGAAGTTCGCGGTGACGGTAACGTTATTGTCAGAAATGTCGATCAGTGGAAGATCTTGAAGGAAAGTGACCAGTGGGTTTATAAAATGACTGGCCACTTTGACGAACTGCAGGTTTGCGAGTTTGCCAACAGGAGAAATTTCATCGTTGAATTTAATCCAGGCGAAAATCATCCCGATATGATGGCTAGGCTTAATAAAAATGCCTGGGAATAGAATCTAATCAGGACGCTCCATTCCTTGCTGGTGGCAGATAGTAATGACTCGAAAATTCCTCGGACCAGATAAATTGCTGGTCTTCATCGAGATCGACACTCCACGAACCTTTCGCAAGATAAGGATGAGATAAGATTCTATTAGACACACTATTTACGACTAGATTCTGGAAGGCTCTTTTAAGAGATCGTCCACCAAAGGGGCTTTCTTTTCCTTTTTCTACGAGATGTTTTTTAATATTGGTCCCAAGGCTTACACGAAACTGACGGTTGGTTAGTCGATCGTTTAGCTCACCTAACAGCCTTGTGAGGAGGAGTTCCATATGCTTGACACCAAGCTTTTTGAACACCACAACTTCATCGATCCGGTTGACAAATTCTGGCCGCAGCTTCTCAATAAGATGCTCGCGGACTTCTTGGTCCATTAAGGGTCGATGCGGATTTGCAAAATTGAGCGAGAGATTCGATGTCATAATGATTAAGGTATTCCGAAAATCCACGACCCTTTTTTGTCCATCGGTGAGACGACCGTCTTCAAATATTTGCAGCATTGCGTCTAAGACCCGAGAATGAGCCTTTTCAATTTCATCAAACAACACCACTGAGTAAGGCTTGTGACGCACGGCTTCCGTGAGTTCGCCGCCTTCACCATAGCCGACATATCCTGGAGGTGCGCCAAAGAGTCGTGCGACGTTATGCATCTCCATATATTCCGACATGTCGATTCGAACCATTTTAGAGATATCCCCGAAAAGCTCGTCAGCAAGAGCTTTCGCGGTTTCTGTTTTCCCAACACCCGTAGGTCCGAGAAAGAGAAAAACACCGAGTGGGCGATTTGGGTCATTCACTCCGGCCCTCGCACGACGCACAGCTTGCGCGACAATTTGAAGGGCTTGATCTTGACCAAAAACCTTAGATTTAAGTCTTTCTTCGATATTAAGGAGCCTTTGAGTGTCGTTCTCCATTAACTTATTAACTGGGATTTTTGTCCATTGTCCAATGACCTCCGCAATTTCCGGTGTCCCGACGACCTGTCTCAAGAATGGATAAATTTCTCTCATCTTATCGAGTTCGATAAACACTTTTTGAAGGTTCTGGTCTAAACTTGGAAGCTCTCCATATTGGAGTTTTGCAGCGATATCGTAGTGTCCTTGGGCTTTTGAATTGTCTAACAGACTTTGGAGCTCGCGTTTTTTCTCTTCGAGATGGCGGAGTTTCTCCAAAATAGCCTGGTGAGATTTCCAGATACTCTCAACACGGAGGTATTCGTCCTTGGTCTTAGAAAGTTTAACATCAAGAATTGTAAGCGCCCTCTCATTTCCCGACTTTTGGGGTATTGATTTTCGTTCAACTTCGATTTCTTCAATTTTTGACCTCAGTTCATCAAGGACAGCGGGAACACTCGCGATCTGTAGTTTAAGTCTGCTCGCAGCTTCGTCGATCACGTCGATCGCTTTATCGGGGAGTCTGCGTTGGGGCAAGTATCGACTGGTTAAGTCGACCGCTGCGGTAACGGCTTCGTCACTAATCTGAACACCATGATGAATCTCATACTTTGATTTGATCCCGCGAAGAATGGCTATTGAATGAGCTTTTGTTGGCTCTTCCACATAAATAGGTTGGAGCCGTCGTTCGAGGGCAGGGTCTTTTTCGATATACTTTCGGTATTCATCAATTGTTGTGGCTCCGATGAAGTTTAGTTTCCCGCCAGCAAGGGCAGGTTTTAAGAGATTTGCGGCGTCAGCCGCGCCCTCGGAATTTCCGGCGCCGACAAGCATATGAATTTCGTCAATAAAAAGAATGATGCGTCCACCGTGCGACTCCAACGTTTTTAAGAGATTTTTGAGACGCTCTTCAAATTCACCTCGATACTTAGCACCCGCAAGTAAAGCCCCAAGGTCTAGAGATAAAATCCTTTTTCCCTTCATCGGCTCGGGAACCTTTCCTGCGGCGATGCGCAAGGCAAGACCCTCCGCGATGGCCGATTTTCCAACCCCTGGCGCACCCAGGAGAAGTGGATTATTTTTCTTTTTGCGTCCCAGAATCTCAAGCATTCGTCTGATTTCGAGGTCGCGTCCAATGACAGGATCTAGCTCATCTAGTTCTGCCAACGCGGTGAGGTCGCTTGTATAGACTTGCAGTTTTTTGTCTATTTTAATTTCGGTTTTATCAGCTTGTTCTTCGCACGGCCCTTGAGGGGTTGGGGGCGTGAAATCTCTATCTTCTTCAGCTTTAAAAAGTCCATTTTTCTTTGCATAGAATGTCTTTATAACAGTTGACTGCGGACAAATGCTGTTCCATAAAAGGACTTCATCAACAGGTGAAACCCCAATTTTTTTCGCGCTTGCTTCTGCGATATCGAGTGCGGCGTCGAGCCTTTTTCCAAATTCAACTTTTGTGAGCCCAAAGATTCGCGGTGCTTGCGCAAGATGTTTCTCAATAACATTCATTAAGGCGATCGCGTCGGAGCCATCGAGTTTATAGTCACGGATGACATTACCTTCTGATGCTTGGATCAGGGCTTCAGGAGTCGATCTAAGCATGGCCAGTGCAACATGTTCAACTTCGAGAAGTTGATGCCCCAAACTCTTGGCATACCTAAACCCAAAATGCAGGGCTTTCTGGCACGAAAATTCATATAAGGAAATATCCATGGACCAAGACCCCTTTCCGTGTTCCTTTTCGGCGGATGGGGAAAATATTTTAGAAGAAAATTCACTAGCTAAATTTGGAAAAATTTTAAAAAAAAGCAAACACTTCTGCTTTAATGAGTAGTTGGTATGAAATCGATTGACGTGTTATTTCGAACTTGACGGGGCACTAGGCTCATTAAAGAAGTACGCAAAATCAGCAATCGGTCCATATTGAGTGTGATTAAGCAGCGTGCGGAGTTCCGTTTCTGAATAATCACTGGCATCTATAAAGTCAACCGTTAACAGGCGCTCTGCGGGCGCTCTGGCGACCAGCCTTGAAATAACGCCATCACGATACTCTACATGGAAAGAACCAGAAATTAAAAAGCGAAGATTAAAATGCGCTTCTAGAAGGACCGAATATGCCATGACGTCATCTGTTAAGCATTGAGCTTCAAAATACCTAAGCAATTTTTCAGGTGCCACATGGCCTTGCATGGTATCACGAAAACGTCCAAAATAATCCTCTCCGCCCATTGCAAAACCTGGCGGTATCCATGACGGATCGGTTTGACTCAACCCGTTATCAACAACAATTTTTCGCTCGGCTCGCGAAAGATTGGTGGCAAAAAGCTCCCCGCCAAGGGCTTTAATAGTTTCCAGCACGGGTACATAAGTCTCAGCTTCCTGAACCGCTTGAGTTTCTCTTATGAAATCTTCTGCGGTGATCTGACCTTCCTGAAAGTTTTTGTAGAGAGTGCGTACAGCTTCTTGGTTACTTCGAATCAAAAATTCCCAGCCAACCGAAAACGCCTGTTCCTTCTCTGCCGCTCGAACAACCCCCGATATCACCTCGGACTCTGCGATTTGAATGACCGGCGTATAGTGCTTTTCTCCAAAAACAATTGTGTCTGCAGCCACTAAACGTTCGAAAAGCTCTGCTGGCTCCAGGTATACTTCGTTCGCAACATCAAGGATTTTACCGTTCCATAAAGCCTGCTTAAGAGCCCGTATATTTTGTGTATTCATAAGAGCCGTAGTGTTTACATCTGACTTCGTTTGTCCGCAACTAATCAGAGCTAGTGCAAAACCCGCTATGAACCCGAGGCTTCTAGGTGAGGAGCTTTTTAAGTTCATATCATCCTTTTTGGTTGAGAGTATCTTCAGCCTTTTCACACAGATAGTGCAACATCTGAAGCTGCTGATAGTTCATTGTGGCGACAAAGTCCATGACTTTTTTGTGTGTCCTGTTGTCAGGCAAGATATCAATTCGATTCAATACCGATGCCACCCTATCTTTAACCAGTCGATAACCGCCTTCGGCAACGACTTTTTGCGGCATGTTGCTGGATTTCTTTGGAGATTTTTTAGGGGAGTTTTCATTGGTCTTTTCGGGGGTCTGTAGCCCCGATTCTAGCTTGAAACAGGAGAGTCTATACGCATAAATCATGACGGTCTGCGCCAAATTGATCGATGGCAACGTCCTTATCATAGGGATTCCGGTGACTATATCGCACATCTCAATTTCATCATTTTTCAAACCAATTGATTCACGTCCGAATATGATGGCGATTTTGTCGTGCACACAGAAACGATCATCGAGAAATTTAGGCAAATCTTTTGCATCGAAAAACTTTTTATAGATATTGTGACTGATCGATGTCGTAGCAACCGTATAACTTACGTCTTTGATAGCATCTTCAAAACTCTGATAAAGCTTCGCTTCCTCAAGCAAGTGAGTCGATCCATGTGCAAGTTGGCGCGCCTTTACGCTCAAATGATCGCATGGATTTACAAGCCTTAAGTCGGAGAATCCCATAGTATTTAACGCCCTTGCAGCAGCGCCGACATTTTCAGGATTTTCAGGCTCAACTAGTATGAAGCAAAAGTCCATCGCTTGCCCTATTCTTACGGTTGGCATAGTCGCATCAGATAAGTTACCAAGGCGAGCAAAAGAACAAGTTGGATGATAGTCCAAAAGTAGTAAGAAAAAGATTTCGGCTTTGCAAAAGGGCCACCCCTTTGAGACGAATCGTTTTTCTTCTTGAAGGAGGGAAATCCAAGGGTCAAACGTTTTTTCTTAACTTGCGATAAATTAATGACGTTGCCTTTGTCATCCTGAAAATTATTCTGATTCATGGTGATATCCGATCTCCTTTACTTGTGTCCCCCGGCCTCCTCAGTTTTCTTGGAGTCCGCATCACCGTGAGAGGCTTCGCCTCCATGTTTGGCCTCTTGAGTTTCTGAGGAAGGATGTTCCGCAGGCTTCTCGCCATCGAGGTCTCCCTTATCTCTCTCAACAGTTGACTCCTTTTTCCCCGGCAATTCTGGTGTTTTTAAGTCTTCAGGCTCTAAATATCTTCCAGATTCATCATCATACTCAGCAATTGATTTAAGATCTTTCGTTAAATAGTGAAATCCAGCAAAGATTCCTAACGCGAGTGCTATGGCTATAAGCCATGCCAACATTTGGTCAATTCCTCTGCCAGCTGCCATATCTTAATCCTCTCCAAACCACAGGTTTATAAAGCGCAAAAAAAGAAAAACTCCCCTATAACTCTAGATAGGTTAAACATGATCATAATGAAACATCTAGCCCTTTGGCTATCATTTCTTGCGTAAGAAATTTCAACCGGTCCCTAAAGATTGTTAATAATCGCACCGAAGGAGGAATTGAGGCGTGCATTTACGAGGAGGATGACTTATGGACGAAACTAACCTAGCGGAATTATTTAAAATTCCATGCCCTGCGAGTCTCGACACGGATGAGAAAGTCCTAATTATTCAAAAGCAGCAGGATTTGCGGCTCATTATTTCTCATCATCTCGGTAAACTTCAATTCCGGAACGTTCACTCGGCGACTAACGGGTTCGATGCGCTAGAGCTGATGAATCAGAAGAACAAGTACGGTTTTGTCATCTGTGACATGGACATGCCGGTTATGGGGGGGCTCGACTTTCTAAACGAAGTTAGAGAGGACCCTCGATACCAGCGAGGTCCATTCTGCCTCACCATGGACAACGTCAGTAAGGAAAAACTGATGCTTGCCATTGAAAACGGTGTTGACGAAATTCTCGTGAAGCCGTTTACACTTGGTGACATTTGGCCCAAAATGCAAAGCTGCTTTAAGGTGTTCTATAACCCCAAAAACCCTGAGCGAGTCTATGAACTCGCCAAGAGTCTTTTTAGAAATCAGAAACTTGATGAGGCTGCGAAGGTTTACTCGATACTATCACAAACCTCGCAAAAGTCGGCTCGCCCGGTTGTTGGTCTGGCTAGAATCGCGATGGAAAAGGGAGATGTCGAAGAGGCGCTAAGGCAGTTAACATTGGCTGAGGAAAAAAATCCTCATTTCGTCCATCTCTATACGGTTCGCGGAGACATTTACGTAAAGAAGGAGATGTGGGAGGAAGCCATCGTCGCCTATACAAAAGCAATTGAACTCTCTCCTCTTAATCCAGTTCGCTACAAAAACGCCGCTGAACTTCTGTTTAAAGTGAAGCGCTATGACGACGCGATCAAACTCCTTAATCTCGCAACAACTCATGATCTCGACTTTGCTGAACTCCATCACTATCTAAGCCAAGGATACTTTCTCCTTAAAAATTATCCTGAAGCGATCACCCACGTTAAACGCTCCCTGGCGACCAATCCCGAAAGCGTGACTTACTTGAATCAACTCGGGATCTGTCTCAAAGAAACGAAATCCTACGATGAAGCGGCGAAAGTTTACAATAAAGTTATCAAGATTGATCCTGACAACATATCGGCACTTTACAACAAGGCTATTTTACACAAAGCAAGAAATGAAACCTCAGAAGCAATCAGGCTCCTCGAGAGGATTCTCAAGAAGAAACCTGACTTCACGCCAGCGAAGGATAAAATTAAAGAGTTTCAGAGCGGTGGTGGGGAGAAAGGAGCTGCGTAGCTTTGGCAAAACAAAAAGGGGGCATGTGCTCCCTTTTTTTACATTATTGAGAAAAAAATAGTATCTTGTGTAGGTAAATTCGTCTAGTAATCTGGAAAAATGGACATCAACCTAAAAAATCGTCCATAGCATAACCGGTGATGTTTATGATACTGTTTTTATAGGTCGTCGATCTTGTATCACAATCAAATCACAAGGTTTTTAGGTAGAATATGACTTGGACAGCGAAGGACATTCGTAGCATACCGGAAACCGGCCTTTTTGCTGCTCTGCCCGATAATCTGAAGACGATAGTAAAACAAGCCATCCAAATGATAAACCCGGACATGGTGTGGATTTTCGGTTCGCGCGCACGGGGAGATGCAAAGGAAACCTCCGATTTTGACATCGCCTTTAAATTCTCTTCGGCCGCGAGTCTTAATTGGACATTATTTTGGAATCAGGTAACGGATAATCCCCCCTCCTTGCACAAATATGATTTAGTTGATTTTAATTGTGCCGGTCAGGAGTTAAAGGAACGGATTTTGAAAGAAGGTTTTGTGATCTATGTCAGAAAATAATCGAGTAAAAGTAGTTATTGCCAACTTTCGTGCAGCCGTAATGACCTTAGAAAAATTTATGGCGCTCCCGATTACCAACGATCGCGATCGAGCAGGTATCATTCAAGCGTTTGAATTCTGCTATGAACTCGCTTGGAATACCATTAAAAAAATTGCCGAAGAAAAAGGTCTTGAAGCCCCCACGCCACTCGAAGCGTTTCAGGTTGGATTTCAAATTGGTTTAATAAAACCGGAAGAGCAGCAAACCTGGCTTGAGATGAAGAAAACACGAAACCTCACAACACACACGTACAGAGAAAAACTTGCACAGGAGGTTCTGGTAAAGATCCGAGACTTTTATCTTCAGGCCTTCCAAAGTCTCTCGATGCGCTTATAGTAAAATTTTTGTTTTGAAGTCATTTTTATCTGGCAAGGGGCGTTTAACTTCCGCTCCCTGCTTATGCCATTCGTCATTGCTTCTCGCAGGCAAGATATTGGAAGGAAGGTTAATACGCGCACTCTCCATCATTTCGCATATTAGCAGGCCATTTTGGGTATAGGGGTATTTCATCAACATTAACAGCACCATTACTACGGCAGAAAGACTCCCAACCCAAGCCGGTGAAATAGCAATATGAGCTCCCATTCGAGTACGCTATGGATATGGGACTAAGGTTGTTAGGGGAAAACTTAAACCAAATACCGAAGAAGTGAAAGTCATCCGACTGGTTGTTAAGTTTAGGGATGAAAACAAATGGAGTTGGCAAAAGATCACAACCCATCTAAATGATATGGGAATATCAAATAGAGTAGGTAAAAAATGGAGTCCTACAAGTATTCGGCACATACATCGAAAAAACATGTGAGATCCACCAAAGAATTTATTAGGCAAGAGGTTTCATCTTTAAAAATAACTGTTTGCATAATGCGTCGAATTAATGTATATACAATATATGTTTATTTGGGACGTTAACAAAGCAATCATAAATTATAGCAAACACGGCATTTCATTTGAAGAAGCAGCAACTATTTTTATCGATGACGTTGCTTTGGATTGGGATGACATTAGTCATTCGAAAACCGAAAAAAGATTTAAACGGCTCGGGCGATCGATCGCGGGAACAATTTTATTAGTAGTTTACACGTTAAGGAGAAGTCAAAATGACAAAGAAACAATCCGCATCATCAGTGCGAGACAAGCAAACCGCAAAGAGCGGAAAGCATATTTCGGATGAAGATATTGATTTTTCGGATATTCCTGAATCAACTGACGAAGAATTGAAACACGCTAAAAGAGTGGGAAGACCAAATTCTGATAACCCCAAACAGCTCATAGCTATCCGTATTGATCCTAGTCTTCTGAACAAGATAAAAAAAATGGCGAAACGCAAGAAGAAGGGATACCAAACCCTTATTCACGAGCTTTTAGAGGAAGCATCCCATGTTGTGGAGGGGCCAACTTGAAAATGTACCACTTTGGCCAATCTGCCGGTATCAGGGGTCCATTCTTTAAAGATTATCTAATTTAAAAATAGAAGTAGGGCCTGTGGGTATGTGGATAACGCGAAGCGTTATCCAAGTAGTTGTGGGCAATGCGCAGCATTGTCCAAGGATCTGTGGGCAGCTTGTCTGATCCAGTAGAAATCCTAAAAATGGCACTGGCGCATTGCCAATTGGCATTTGCTTTTGATAAGGAATGTCGAGCGAAAGTTCGTCTTTGACATGCCTTATTGTAGCGTGTGCCGCATCCATCACCATCTTTTTTGTCGAACCTCCCAAAATCATGTCGTCCATGTATCGAAAATAAAATCCAGTTTTATGACCGCTATTTTTAAGAGCATCAACAGCCACGCGATCAGCCGACATAAGATAAAAATTTGCGAAGAGTTGAGATGTTAGATTGCCTATCGGGATTCCACGGCGAGCCGAAGCATACTCAGGATAATTTCGTAAAAGAGACCATAGAAACTCTGTAAGACTTTGATCAGGTAAACTATCTGAAAGTTTCTTCATAAGAATTTCGTGCTGAATGGATGCAAAATATTTTCTAACGTCAAGTTTCATTACAAATCGCTCCTGCCCGATCGATCTCAAAGTTATTAAAAGATCGATAATCGCGTTTCTTGTACCCTTTCCCTTACGACAAGCATAGACGCGGTCATAAAGCTGGCGGTCGATCAGAGGATCAATCACCCGATGAATCGCCGTATGAACGACTCTATCCATGAAGGGAGCTGCCATAACAAGCCGAGCCTTCGGATCTCTAACAACAAACTCCCTATATTGTCCCCATTCGTAAGTCCCGCCCTGAAGCCTTTCTTTCATCCTTAAAAGTTTTTCGCCGTTGGCAAACATTCCTCTCTGATAGCCTATAGAGCCTTTTTTCCCGCGAGAGCATTCTCGAAACGCTTCAGACAGATTGTCGAAACTCGCAATTTGCTCCATAAGAGTCCGAGCCACTTTTTTCACTTCTATGCTCATATCGTAAAAATCCACCAAGTTGTCTTCCAATTTCTCCTGTTATCTCGGATAATTCTCCGTAGCCTGCAATATTAAGCAGTTTAAGGTCTTTGGATACTTGAAGAAGAATTCTAATTTCATCTAGGCGTTCAGATGCCACGTTAAGCGATGTAACGCGAAGCCCATCTTTATTCACCGCAGCAAGGCGAACCTTTTTTAGAAGATCCAAAGCTGCCTCTTCAAGTTGACGTCCGAGGGTCGGTCTAAAAAACTTAGGAAAAGCCCTTGTACGATGAAAAAGGCTGAGCATAAGCTGGTATGAATCTGAATATATTTTTGGTTCGCTAGGACTCATGGTGATTTTCTCCTTTCATTAAGTTCACGTTCGACTTTCTTTATAAGAGAAGAAAAAGCTGGCATAACTTTAGTTTCGATAAAAAAGACATCCTTTGCCCATTTTTTAGAAATGTCTTCGCGGCTGTAGGCCAAGGCCAAAGCAGCTCCGGCACTGCCTCTTGCTTTTCTATAATGATGACACTTCATACTGGATGCAAAGATTCAGATATCGAAGAAGGCAGATGATGCATTAATGGATTTCGTCGGAAAAGTTAATGATGGATTTAGTGGCGGGAGGGTCAGTCGATGTGAAACAGCATCATGGATCATAATGAAA
>CAILAO010000315.1 GCA_903832105.1 uncultured Pseudomonadota bacterium
CACTTTTTTCCCTTCAACAGTTCCTGCAGACGTTCCTGAACTCTTCCAATCGTCATCTTTTTAATACTCGATTATCAAGTTTTTTTATCGGATAAAAATAAGGGGTGACGGCCGAGTCAACAGATAAAACTCTGTGTCTCGTTCCTACGAGACACTTCACAGTAATACAAGCTGGCCGACCGCCAATACGAACTATAGACTTCAACGGACCGAATGTCACCATGAATTACAAAAAAATCTGAAATTTTTATGGTCATGGGTTTTAATCTCATGTAAATTACGTTCGAACCGTTTTGAACAGTTGCAAGACACATCGAACATATTTTTTTCGGAGAGCCCATGTTCATATCCGAGCCTTTGCCGTTTGTTGAGAGCTTCATTGAAGAGATCGATCGAGCCATAAAGAAATGCGACCAAAATCTGAAGCTGACGAGAATTCAGAAAACTTGGCTTTCCTTCTGCATTATAGCAATTTATTTAACGCGTACAGTATGCTGGGCCAAATATGAAAGAGCCTGTCTGGGCAAACGCTCGATGGCCGCTATTTCCTGGATGTTCAGGCGCTCGAATATTCCGTGGGAAAAATTGTTGGTCATTAGCACCACCGTCATAATCAACCGCTTCGGCATAACCGGCGGCTGTCTGGCCATCGATGAGACAGACAAGAAAAGGTCCAAATCGGCCAAGAAGATATACAAAATTCACAAAATCAAGGACAAGGCAAGCGGCGGCTATGTGATGGGACAAAAGCTCATGTTTATTGTTTTGATAGCTAAAAACATCACCATACCGGTCGGTTTTCAGTTTTACATGCCGGATCCGAAATTGAAGGAATGGAAAAAACAGGATGAAAAACTGAGAAAACAAGGTGTGGCCAAAAAGAATCGGCCGGTCATGCCAGATAGAGATGATAACTACCCTCAGATTCCGGAGATCGCATTGAATCTGCTGAGGGAATTCAAAGTGAATCACCCTCAAATCAAGGTACAATGTATTGCCGCTGATGCTCTTTACGGAACGAAATCGTTCATGGACAAGGCCTCTAAAATATTCGGCGGAGTCCAGGTGATAAGCCAAATCAAAGAGAGTCAAAACATCCTGTTCGGCAACAAAAGAATACAAGTCAAAAAATACTTTGCATCCCATCCAGGTGTCGAGCAGAAAGTACGGTTACGTGGAGGCGAAGAAACGACGGTCACTGTCGGAAGCGCCCGGATGCATGTTTGCGCCCACGGTAAAAAACGTTTCGTAATCGCCTTGAAATACGAAGGTGAAGAGGATTACCAATATATTGTGGCCACCGATTTAAGTTGGCGAACCTTGGATATTGTGGAAGCATATTCCCTTAGATGGCTAATCGAGGTCGTATTTGAAGACTGGAAGGCCAATGAAGGTTGGAACAAGTTGACCAAGCACGTTGGTGAGGATGGATCGCGCAGGGGCGTGATCCTGAGCCTGCTGTCAGATCACTGTCTCTTCTTTCATCCAGACCAGCAAGCCCTCATAGACGACAACCTTCCCGCATGCACTGTGGGTAGTCTGATGCGCCATATAAGGATAGAGAACTTCCTTCAATTTATAAGAGAGTTGATAAACTGCGAAAACCCGGCCGAAAAACTGGACACACTGGCGGAAACATTAAAAAAAGAAATATACAATTTGTTACCTTCTTCCAAACACATGTCGGGAAGGGGTTTGGGCAGGCTCGTACCAACACCATCTTTGAAATATAAAAATGAAGCTTTAGCGAATTAAAAACTTGATAATCGAGTTTTATTGTTCCAGAAACAATATCCACCACATCGCTGAACTCAGTATCCTGAAATCTGATTTTAATCACTGATTCAATGCCATCGGTAGCAATCCATTCATGGATACTGGTCTTTATCCAATGCTCAACTTCTTTTTCCATGCTGCGCACCTTGCCTGTCATATCTGCACCCTTCCTGCCAAGCATTCTTGAG
>CAILAO010000316.1 GCA_903832105.1 uncultured Pseudomonadota bacterium
CGATCACGTTCCACACGGCCAATAAGCCATGCAAGGCAATCAGTAAAAACGCGGGATAAATGAAGAACATGTGCCGCCAGGCGTCATAGAGCACGGATTTCAACACAATCACCGCAAGCATGGGCAGAAAACCCCATAAGACAAAGATCAGATCCTGTTGTCGTTTAGGATGTTGGCATCCACCTAACGGATCTTTCGAAAAATTTTTTACCAGGACCACAATGCCTACAAAAAAGCCGCAGATATAGAGGATTGGCGTCGAGATCAGCATCCAGACAGGAATATAGTGCCAGGGCAGGTTCGTGGCCGCGATATTTTTTCCTAAATAGAACACCGTTCCTGGCCAGGGATATTGTTTCATCTCTGCAAACGCCTGGAGAAAATGATGCACAGGCCCTTCCCATAAAACGGGAAAGAAGAGGATCGTACCGCCCATTAAGCCCACCCCATAGAATCCCAGGAGCAAAAGATTCTTTTTAAACTGAGCTTTTGTCGAAGGGCGGAAGAGCATCTCACCGATTATGAAAAGGACTGTCAAACAGGGTACTAAAATCCCCATGATCCGGGTCGTGATAAGGATTGCACAGGCTACCGCATGGAGTGACGCTCTTTCCCAGGTCTTTTGCTCCAGGAATTTCAGGAGGGTATAGATACTGATGATAAAGACGGCTAAAAACGGGAGGTCTTTGGAATTGTAAAATGCATCCGCAAAAATTCTGGGGCTGAGAACCAGCAAACTACTCCCGCATAGCCCAATCTTCCAATCGCCAAAGCGTTCTTGACATACCAGATAAAAGAAGAATACGCCGAGCGCGAATACCAAAAACATCACGAGATGCCTCATAAAATAGATCGACCGCAAATCTTTCAGATGCAGTTTTTCTTCAAGCAGAATTAACAGCAGTTCCCAAAATGGTCCGTGATATTTTTCAACGTCTTGCAATAGCTGCCGATTACCGTTCGTGACGTATTCCCAATTGACTCTCCCGCCATGCCTTTGCATCGGTTCATCCCACGCCAGCCCGTAATCTTTATATACCTCGATCCCAAGTAACACAAGGATCAGAAAAAACAGCAGGACAATTCTGCAATGGGGCCTGGCAAACAGGTTCTCAAGCCCCTGCCTGACGGCAAGATAGATTCCGAGCGTAAGACTGAGGATCCCACCGAGAATGAAGGCATCTCGCAGAATCGTCTGGACGCTGAAGAGGCTTCTTGATAAATTAACCATTGTGAAACCGCCAGATAGCACCCCAAACGCGCTGATTCCTAAGAGCATGATCCCCAGGAACAGATGAGGAGTTAAAAATATGTGATGCCGTTTGAGCAGTGGGCGGCAAAAGATCAGCGTGATCCCCACCAGAAGACTACTCCATCCGATGTGGAGAATCTTCGAAAGGATGATCAGGCCATTTCTGAATAACATTCCTGTCCGCGCAGGTGGCTTTGCAAAAAGCACTTCCGCCGGAATGGGTTTTTCGGCTTCGCCCGGCGGCGTCCAGAGGGTTTGCATGAAACTGAAGCCGCCCGCTTGAAGATAACGAATTTCGATAGGATGCACCCCTTTGGCAAGCTGGATTTCCCGCGAAACGCGCTGTAAACCATGCATCCCGCCGTTATTGACCACATCTTGCCCATTAAGCCGCACCAGCGACCCATCATCCGAGTAGGTGGCAAACCGATAGACGCCGGTTTGGTTGATCGCAAGCCAGCCGCTCCATTTGACGCTGAACACGTTCGTCGCCAGCAGTTTCGGGCCCATGTCCCCTTTCAAGTAGGGGTGGTTGTCTATTCTGACAAGGGTTGGTTCGCCCTCCCAATTCGGATTCGGGTAATACGCGCCTTTCAATCCCCACCGGGTTTGCAGGAAAGATACGCTAAACGAGCCGCCAACCAAGAGGGCAAGCAAAATCAGGAGATGCGTCTGATATGCCTTCACGTTGGCAACAAGGTTTCCTGGAAAAACAACGCGTAACCGAAGTCTTTCGATTTTTTCGAATTTCATGTAGGTGTTTTCGCTAATGAAAGAATCCCATTGTCAAGGAAAAGTTTACCGAAAATTCAGACTGTACCAGTGTCCATGATCGCGCGAGGGACATTACAGAAAGATTTTTCTTGTGTTCTTTGCTTACATTTTGTCATAAGTAACTACAAGAATCGAATTTAAACAAGAATTTCTGGACTTTTGGCGAATACCGGCGGTTTTCGTTGACCAAAAGTTCAAGAAATTTATTTGCTATTACTTAGATGTAATGACATTCAAGGTTATCATACACTTTTCGTCGTTTAACCCCTGTCAGGGTTCTGAACCCTGACAGGGGTATGCATGACA
>CAILAO010000317.1 GCA_903832105.1 uncultured Pseudomonadota bacterium
AACGACGACAAAGATTCTTATCGGTGCCGTGACATCGTCAAAAATCGCTTCTGGCGTTGATGCAGCTAAGATTGGCGCCGGCGCGGTGAGTGATGCTGAGTTTGGTTATCTTGACGGTGTGACATCAGCAATTCAAACTCAACTTAATGGAAAAGTCGTCGGGCCAGCTTCAGCTACCGACAATGCCATTGCCCGATTTGATGGTACTACTGGGAAACTTGTGCAAAATTCGGGTGTGGTGGTTGATGATTCCGGTAATGTCGGCATCGGCACAACAAGTCCAGGATATGCGTTGCAGGTACACAAAACAACAGCTAATTATCTTGCAGATTCAGATCAAATTGCGATCATATCAGGAGCAGAACGGTTACGAATTGGGGCAGGTTACCAAGGAGGCGTGGGGTCTGCTGGAATTATTCAAAGTTATGATGCTAGCGTTGGGAATAACCTATTGCTGAATCCAAATGGTGGCAACATCGGCATCGGCACTGCGAGTCCGGGTCAGAAACTTTCTGTCGCAGGCACCATAGAGTCAACTACAGGCGGCATCAAGTTCCCAGATGGGCAGACACAAACTGTGGCGGTCAGACAGCTTGGTACGCTTCTTTCAAATTCGGTCGATCAAGCGGTGAGCTACAATGCATGGGCTACCTTAACTTGGGATACTGAAGAAGAAGACTACGGGAATTTTCACAGTGCCGTAAATCCAACCAGAATTACTGTTCCTGCAGGTGCGGGGGGCTTGTATCTTGTTTGTCATCATGTTTTTTGGGCAGATAATGTGAATGGTGCTCGTGTGACCATGCTACGGTTAAATGGATCGCAAAATGTGCTTCGGATGAGCAGCACACAGCAAGCCATTACAGGATGGTACACGATGAACTCAAGCTGTGGGCGACTGCGCCTAAATGAGGGTGACTATCTGGAAGTACGTGTTTGTCAGTTGTCTGGTGGTTCATTAAATGTGAATAAAGACGGTACCGGATTTTCCCTCACTTTTTTGCCCGGACAGTAACATAGGGAAAAGTGAAAGATGAAAAATTATCAATAAGCAAAAAATTCTGGGGGTTTTTCTCGACAGGAGGTTTTCATGGCAAAGTTCGCTGTCGTTTTGATAAGCGCCGCATTGTGTTTTGGATGTGACGGTGAGACAAAAAAAGGCACCGGCTCGGGCCGGAAGATCGCCGGAGAGGTCAAAAACCCTACCACTGCAGGGAAAGAGGAAAATCCAACTGCAACCGAGCAAAAGAAAGACTCTCCTGTCGATTCGCCTGAAACACCCGCAACAACCTCGCTTCCAGTCACTACAGATACTGGAGCCATACCAACACCCCCTTTTTTGGGATATACCTACGACAATATGAAGGGCTTCTGGGCACCAAAGCTCCTTCAAGGTTATGATTTCGTTCTCACGTTTTTTCATAGTACCGGCTTTACAGGAAGCAACGTGAGCCAGATTGTATCTTTTTTGCGGGCGCATGATCTCGCCAATGGGCTTTTTCCCGGGCCCTCGGCAGCGCCTTCGATGTATGGTTCCATAAGCGATTACCAAACCACCTGGAACAATGTGGTCAATTCCGATTTTTTTGTCGTTCCGTATGCCGGAACCGTGGAGGCGGACTTTCCAAAACCTTCTGTGACCTACCCTGATATCGATTTTTCCTTTCTGAGCCTGTTTCAAGAACGTAACAAGTTCACGGGAATTCACCTGGCCGAATGGGATTGGTACTTCCATCATTCATCAATGCTGAATTCCTGGTGGTCAGGAAACTGTCGCATTAGTGGATGTATCTCCGTTTCGACCCCGACTCAAGGTTGGGGAGGGTACAAAGAAAATCCCTTTTCAAAACCGAGAAGGATCTGGTTTTTCGATCAAATGAAAAGCTATTTTCAGTCACGAAATTCGCAGTTACAAAACGTCGTGATCAACGGAACCGGGCACAGCACCTATGATCATTATGCCGCTGAATGGGGTTCTCAAGCACTTTCTGCGGAGGTCGCGGAGGGGATCGCCAACGCGCAAATGAAGATCGCATACCTAAGAGGAGCCTCGCGGCAATACAACAAACCGATGCTGGGACATGTTTCGGCATGGTATTCAGCGGGCTCGTGCAATGAGGACTGGAATAAGGAACGAATTGACGCAAATGGATATATTTTTGGCGGCGTGCGTGGTGGACACTCTTGGGAGTATCTGAGCCGGACTTGGCTCTACCTTTGGTTTGCTGGCGTAGCAGCTATCATGCCCGAAAAGACGGATGCCATGTTTGCGGTTCCGGATCCTGCCTCTGGCTCATATCAAACAACAACCGCTCATGGAAAAGACGCTGCGGAGATCTTCAAATTCATGAAAAACACCGACCGAGGCTTGCCCTTCACGCCGGTAGCTTTCGTGCTAGATCACTATTCCGGATATGGCCCGTTGTCCCCCCTTTATCACGAGACGGCAAGGCCCGCAGGCGATCTGCTCGGCAATCTTGCAGAGCGAAGTTGGGGGGTCGATGGAATCAGCCCGTCAGATCGCGAGGCATTGACGATCTTTCGTCAAGTGGTTTTTCCAAAGAGTAATTTCTACGAAGTGATCTTTGACACCGCCAAAGGTTGGGGGTTCGTGACAGAACAGCACTACATGCGTCCAACACCCTATGGGGAAATTTTTGATGTCCTGCTGACTAACGCAAATCTCGATGTCCTCAAAAATTACCGCACACTCATCCTCGCGGGGTCCTACCCAATCTTTTTGGATGAACCATATGCTGCCAATGTGACTGTTGACGAAAAAGAACGACTCAAAATAGAGCGGTGCCAGTTCGTAAACAACCTCAAGGTTCTCTTGGAAAGCGACCTCCAAATCATGGTCCCGGAAAGCAAAAAGGACCTAATTTTGAATGCGCTTCCCGAGTGCCAAGTGCCAAACCAAGAGTTGTTTTCAAAAATACAAATCTATCGAAACGTCGACGATTTCAAGACAATGCTGGGAGACCTGGCAAAACACGTGTCACCTGTCACCGTGACCGTCGAAAAAATCGCCTCGACCCAAGATCAAATTGATCCAGCCTCGGCAGACGGCAGCGTCGTGATCGCAAAAATTGACGAAGATTTTCAAAAGAACATCCAGTATCAAATCAACCGAACGAAAAAAGGCTGGATGATTGAACTCGTCAACAATCTCGGTGCCTACAAGAATCGTTTCTCTGCACCCTTGTTTATGAACCACGCCGTGACTGTGCGTCTATCGCCCAAGATCAAGTATCTCAAGGCCCGAAAGCTCACTGTGAAGAACGGCTCAGAACTCTTAAGAATGAGCGATTCACCAATCCAAACAGAGATCACTCTCGATCTCATGCCCGCTGAAACAGTTTTTTTGGAGTTTATCGACACCGCAGACCCCATCAACACTAAAGACTGCGTTGTCATGAAAGGAACCGATTTCAGCGTATATTTTGGCCCGAAAAACGTTTCCTATGACACATGTCACAGCGAGTGTGACGCGCGTGCGCAACTCGCAAACAGCCGCTTCTGCAAATGGGGTGACGATCTTTTTGTGGACGGCACGATGCCCACAACGTTTGTGAATCAAGCGCAAGTCACGATGAACTGGGTGAGCCATCTCACCCCAAGCAACAAACAAAACACGGTGGACCAGTGCAACATTGTAACAAATCGGGGTGAAAGAGTTTTTGATCTCGGTGACGAGAAGGTCAATTTCGATTTCTGCTACCAACTTTGCTTCGCAGTCAGGTGGGGCACCACCTACCGGTATTGCCAATGGGGTTCTCAGATCTTTATGAGGTCTTCCTATCCCCGTTGAGTGCCCAGCTGAAGTTTTTTGCATACGAGCAGCTCAAAATACGATATGGTCACGGGCCACTTTTCAATATGTCCCTCGCTATTTAGGAGGTAACGACATGGGTTAAGCGCAGACAGGGAGAAGGACATGCCGTAGGCCATTAGGCAAAAGTGACCGAGCCCCGAAATCCTACTACTTGGAGTGGCCGACGCCGTTTGTGTAGTGGAAGGCTCCCTACAGCAATATATCAAACGCTGTTTTCGTTTTCTAAAATTGCTTGTAGCTCTTCATTTGTATAGGTCACAAAAAACGTCTCCGCTTTATCGACGAGCCAAAGTCCAAGGGGCATTCCTTTTTTTTTCCTGATCCCAAAACGCCTCGCGCTGTATACCTCACCCGAGCGGCAATTCTTTTGTGACGAAAAATGAATCGCAAGCATCGCCGCCTCACGCGCAATCTCATTTGGGCAGCGGTCACCCTCCTCCCTTTTGGCTTTAATCGCGTGAATTGAGTGGTGGGGCACTATCACATGCGAACCAGTTCCTTGGACCACATGAAACCAATAATCATTCGATTTAGCTTTTTTACAAAGCTGATCCCCTTCCTCTGCGGTTCTCGCAACACAAATCATAGCATCGTGAGCGCTCCTAAAAACACGGCAATCTTTAGCAACGGGTCTTCTATGACCCGCAATATTTCTAACCGCCATATCTCGCCCTAAAAGGGCTCTATAACGCGTTTTGAAGGTCAAAAGTATCGCTTCATCTGAGGCGCCAGTCTTCAGTAAATCCAAGTCCCGCTCCATTTGATCAATTTCCGTCTTGATCTTTTGGACTCTTTCAAAGCCCAGATTAAAGGCCCTCATGACCTTTTTCAACGTCCGAAACATCTGATCAAGATTTTGACCTGGTGTTAAATCTGAGTCGAGAGCAATAGTAAGGGGAGCTGATTCACCTAGTGTTTCGCCACCCAAAATGAGCTCGCTCATACCTTTTTTCGCAAGATATATGTTTACCCCAAAAAGCTCTGTCTGCTTTTTTAAAAACTCTATCGTGCCTTTTTCGGGGGTGTCACTCTCGGCCTTCGCAAGCGACTTCTTTAGTGTCTTAATTCGCCTCGTGAGCTTTTGCCTCAGCGATCTTTCTATAGCGGAGAGAGGTGCGTCATGCGAATCTTGCGAACTTTCCCCTCTACTAGGCTCTTTATTAACGTCTTTCCAAAGTTGTGGAAGAATATCCTCAAAATCACTTCTGTCATCAAACCCTGGAAATTCTTCTGCAAAAAACTTCTTTTTTGTAAACATTCCTGCGCTACTTGCACGAACTATACTTTCTTTCGCCTGTGAAACGAGATGAAGCTCTGGCGGTTTTTCTTTCACATAAAGTACGACATAGTAATCTGGAACATCCTTGCTCGACTTAAAAATGGGAATCCAAAGATCTCCACTTTTTTTCTTACGATAAATTGCGTGTAGAATCGCACTTTCGGCATGTCTTCTCAAAAGGACTGCAAATGCTCCCAAGAACAATCGATCGCTCCCACGTCCCTTGGACATGTCTTCAAGTACTTTTGGTTTTATAGGGGAAAAATATACAGTAGGCGAACTCTGTCTAATATCGATATTAAGAAAAACATACTTCGAGTCTCCCCTCCCCTCCCCGAGAGGTTGCAATTGCCATACAATCGTTTCCGAAAGACCCGTCTGCTTAATGCCCTGCCATGCTTTGCACGCTTTAAACATAGGTGAGGCCAATAATTCACTTATCGAGTCCATTGCTCTAAATCTTTCAGGACGTTTTTTTCGGTTTCGTTCAGACGTTCCGCAAGAAGCTTTTTTAGATCTTTAAGCGAATATTTCTCGCTCACCTTGGAATCAACATAATCCTTTAAAAAAATCGGCTCGCCATAACGAAGCGCTATTTTGCAAAAAGGCTTTGGCAGTTTGAATTGATCCCAACTTTTTAGCACCCATGCACGACTTGATGCTACGGCCAAGGGGAGAATAGCGGTTCCTGC
Organism: uncultured Pseudomonadota bacterium; assembly: GCA_903832105.1. Lineage (GTDB taxonomy): Bacteria > Bdellovibrionota_B > Oligoflexia > Oligoflexales > CAILAO01 > CAILAO01. Next base: position 5,807 of record CAILAO010000317.1, read on the forward strand.
GTGTTCGGCAACATCAATGACACCTCCACGCACAACCCGTCTTGGCCCCTTGGGACCATCGACCGTCACGGCCGTATAAAAACCATTGCTCAGGGCTTCAACCATTTCAGTTCGCGCTTCTCGTCCACGCCGCGAAGTACTGCCTCGAATAGGTTTAAAACCCCACTTCTCCATCACATAAGTTACGAAGTCACCATCGAGCGAAGGGCTTGTCATCGGACAGAATGGCTGTCCAGCATGTGCCAAAATAGCCCCAAAAAGATGCTCATGCCAGAGAGCCACAGCTAGACTTCCCTTAGGGTGGTAGGCTTCCGCTGCATGCCTCGCCTCCACTCCAAAAAACTTGAAACGATAAGTTAGTTTCAAAAGAGAAACGACGGCATATAACAAGAACGCCAGGATTGACTGAAATCTAGTCTTCATTAATTGCGGCATACCCCTTGCATTTACATTAACTAAGAGGGATGTGCACATGATAAAAGGAATCTTCAGACTAAACAACGAGAGTCTTTTGGACGCAAGTATCAGAATAGCTTCGGAAACCATTCTGGCAATGAGCGATAAAGATCTCGGTCACATGAAAGTCAGATTAGGCTTACCCTTTGAAATCTCTAAAGAAGTTGCGATTTATACCTACGCTTCACTTCTTTGTAGTAAGCATGCGCAATCTGAAGGTCTAATGAGTCAAACGAAGTTGGGTACAACCAGATTTTCAAAGTAAAAAAGCCTGATGTATCCCGAATCAAATTCAAAAATATTCCTTTTACAATAGGTAGTTAGAGTAAATGTGGTTGTTTCTTTCTATGAATAACACCGTCCATAAAAAAACTACCGGCCTTTTCCCTTACTTTTCTGAACGTTATAAATACAACCCTCTTTACCCGATCTGCGACTGGAAGAACCTTGCTCACTGCTGAGACTGAGGATCAGGCATAGACGAGGGAGCCATATTTAGTGGTTTTTCTTCAGGTGTATTGAATGATGTCTGGCTTGAGTCAGCCTCAGGAGATTCGGTAGGTGGCGTCGTTTCGCTTGTGCTTTGGGTGACCTGCGGAGTAATTTTTTTGGGGGTATCCGATAAATCTCGCTCGGCACCAATCGGTCTCTCATCGGCAAAATCGGGATCAAGTACGGCGTCTTCGGAGAGTTTTCCAAGCCGCATTTCGAGGTAACCTTGGACAGGTCGCCCGAAATCCCCCCTTGCAAGAGAGCTCTCCCACAACGTCTCCGTTATAAAACCGCTTAGCCTCATATTAGTCACAATTTGGAGGTACCTCCGATGTCCAAATGGTGTGAGAGCCCTCTTTCTCAGTCCCGCTGACCACGCGTTAGGGCTCGGAAGAACAAGCGCCAGATGAACTCCTTGCTCAATCGTAAGGAGCTCGGGCTTTGTCTGAAAATAATGAGATGCAGCCTCCCTGGCACCATAAACCCCGTCGCCAAACTCGGCCAGGTTGATATACCACTCCAAGATTTTCTTTTTGGGAAGCATGATTTCAAGCCAAACAGTGCCTGCGGCTTCACGCAACTTTCTGATCATCGACTTTTCCCGCGAAAGAAACGCCATTTTCACAACCTGTTGAGAAATAGTCGATCCTCCGCGAAAAAATCTCTTTTTCTTGTAATTAATTTTCATGCTGAGCCAGATTTGCTCGAAATCAAAACCTGAATGCGTATAGAATCGGGTGTCCTCCGACGCGACGATTGCGTTCAAGACGTGTTTTGACACTTGATTGATAGGCACCCAGCCCTTTTCCCTAGGGCCGACTTTTGCTCTAATCTCACCTTGGCGCCGATCCCACCTCGTAACAGTCACCGATCCATCATTTAGATCGGGAATCCAAGGAACGAACCAAAAAATCGATGCAAAGATAATGGCTACAATAAATAGCTGAACGATTCTCTTTGTCCGCGATGGCTTCGACCACTCGTCAATATCCACGATCTTCTAAAACCTCCAAAACAAAAGCGGAATCCCGGTCGAAATCATACTTTATCGAAAACGGATAGTCGAGAGCTTCTCGGTCAGATTCAACAACACCAAGGTAATTTTTATTTACAACACCATCCATCTGGTTAGATCAGGGCGTGTCCTGAATGGCACTGGGTTAAGGTTGAAATCCTTGAAAGACTTAGACTTAATCATTGCCATAATCTTATGGTTTCAACGTGATCTCTTTCGGAAGACTTTTACTTGATCAGCTACACTTCGCCGTATTTCTCGTAGAAGTTTTAGCGAAAAAGCTCAACGTTTCAAGAAAGAGATCACGTTGAAGTATCAAGTCTATGTCT
>CAILAO010000318.1 GCA_903832105.1 uncultured Pseudomonadota bacterium
AGCATCTTCCTGTAACCACATGATATTTTATCAATTTTACTCATATAAGCCCCTTCTTGGAATAATGGTTCACAGCATTGTTCCTAATAGTTCTTCCACTAAAATTTATAAAAACAGACGGTTAGACGACATTAATAGGGATGAGGGAGTTTCGAACTCCCTCCATACTATTAACTCGGAAGAATGTTAGTAAACTTTAGTGATCTTTTAAGAAAAATATAAAATCTTTTAATTTAGGAAGGTTATTAGGCCAATATATGCCCAAATGAAAACGAATTATGATCACTTATGATGACGCGGTGATCGGAATGTCCTGCTAGCAAATAATTCATTTGCATACCCCAGTAAATAATTCGCTGTTTTATAGAAATGCGTCTCTGACAACATTAGAACAAAACTCTTGGCCGTCTCCATTCTTTCTGAAATAATCCCCACGTTTTAGATCATGAGGTTTATCGGAGACGGTATAAGGGCATTAATTTGGAGTTTTAGCTTGTTTAAGTTTCTTTCGTTTGAGTTCACTTACTATTTAGTGAAAATATCTTCGTTTTTTCGATCCCTTGCTCGATCGCTAGCCCATCCTATCGTTGTATTTGCACTACTTCAGATAATTTGGGTGAGTGTAACTGTTGCGTGGCTTGTTTGGTACCGTGACGTGCGCAAAGAACTCCGGGAACTCGCGAGGGCATTAAGCTCAACCCGTGGCACAGCCCAGTATGCATGGGCTTTCCTCCAAGTTGGTTCAGTTCTGTTAGGTATGCTTCTTGTGGGAACGGTCGTTGTTTTTGCTTTTGGTCAGAGGCACAGTCAAAATATCCGAAAGCAGCGTAAGTTTTTTTCCAGCGTGACCCACGAGCTCCGTTCTCCTCTGTCAAGCATCCAGCTAGCGGTTGAAACTCTTCGCGCCAGAAAAATGGATAAGCGAATGACAGACCAAATGTACGATATGATCCTAACTGATATCAAGCGTCTCCTCAGACTTGTTGATAACGTGCTTGTTTCGGCCAGACTTGACCGTGGCATTTTAGATTTTTTAAAGAAAACGGATCAAATTCCGCTGGCCCCTGCGATCGAGAAAGTTAGTGAAGCTGTGACTTATCTTGATAAAAATCTTAAGTCCCGGCTGAAGATTTCGTGCCCAGATGATGTTTATGTTCAAGTTTCTGAGTCAACACTTCTACTTGTTCTAAATAACTTGATTGAAAATGCGGTGAAGTACTCTCAGCCTGAAACGTTGATTGAGATTACGGCAGCAACTTTAAAGCCAAAGTCCGTCACTCTCTCGATAAAAGATCAGGGAATTGGGCTTGATAAACACGAGGCCCATCAGATTTTCGATATGTTTTATAGAACTGACGAGGTTATTAAAAAGGCAATTTCTGGAACGGGGTTGGGGCTTTATATTGTTCGCTCGACCGTTCGCGCTTCTGGTGGAGATGTTTGGGTTGAAAGTCCTGGGAAGGGACTAGGTACGACTTTTTTTGTGACATTGCCTTGTGGACGGAAAGTGGATAGAAAGAGTACAGCCGAGCGGCGTGATGGGAAACATTGACCCGCACTTAATTCCCTATAGAAAGGTCGATATTGTGGAAACGTCTAAACGAAAACGGATTCTTCTTGTTGAGGACGAACCCAACCTTGCATTTACTTTGCAATACAATCTTCAAGCAGAGGGTTATGACATTATTCCAGCCATCAACGGTCAAATAGCGATTGAAAAATTTACAAACGACGGGCCTTTTGACCTCATTATGCTGGATGTTATGCTTCCTGAAGTGGATGGTTTTGAAGTTGCGAAAAGAATTAGGCAAACAGATCAGAAAACTGGCATTTTAATGCTGACAGCTCTGGCTTCTAAGAGGGATCGTGTGACCGGATTTGAGGCCGGGGTGGATGATTACATTACAAAGCCATTCCATCTGGAGGAACTCATTCTTCGCGTCCGGCGAATGATAGAACGGGCGGATTTTTTTACATCCTCCACCGCGGCGGCAAGTAAAGATCACGTACTAAGGTATGGTCCGTTTGAGCTTGATACGGAGTCACTCCAACTAAAGGGCCCCAATGGAGAGTACACGTTAACAGCACTCGAAACTGATATTCTTAAGGAGTTCATTAGCTTACCAGGTCGAGTCCTGTCCCGAGACCATCTTCTTGAAAAGGTTTGGGGTGTTCAGGGTGACATTGATACCAGGACAGTCGATAATTTCATAGTAAGATTAAGGCGTTACCTCGAAAAAGACCCATCAAACCCGGAATTTTTAGTCAGTATTCGGGGGAGGGGTTACAGACTGATCGAAGATTGATTTGCAATTCATATTTCCCTAGTTATTGATCTGAGCCGCTTTTCTGGCATGTATGTCTCCAAAGCCTTATTTGTAGAGTTTGCTAAGATTTGATTTCGCAAAACCGTTGATAGAACGGTGTTCTGCCAGATTGTGTCCTCGACGTTTTTTGAAGGGGTTTTCTAAATCAAAGTCAAAGTCTATTTTTGTGTTTTAATAAATTTTATTAAAATAGGCGTCATATAATAATATTCTGCAAAAACCCATAGAATATTTCTAAAAGATTTTATTAAACTAATATCATGAACGTTCGATAACATGACTGTCATTAGCATTAGCAAGGGGACTAATTGAGTTGGCCACTTGATAGGTCCTGAACAGGAAGAACTCAACAATCAACGAGCGAGTGAGCATTTTTTGCTTTTGAAAGGAGAGGTTTATGGGTTTAAGAATAAAAACGAACGTAAGTTCATTACAGGCGCAGAGGCAATTAGGTCTTTCAACTTCAGCGGTTCAGGAGAACATGGAAAAGTTAACTAGCGGTTACAGAATTAATAAAGCATCAGATGATGCCGCCGGACTAGCTATTTCCGAAGGATTAAAGGCCAAAATTCGTTCACTTAATCAAGCGAGACGAAACGCTAGCGACGGTATCTCGATGGTACAGGTGGCGGAAGGAAGTATGAACGAGATTTCAAACATTCTCGTTAGACTTCGTGAACTTGCAACGCAATCCGCATCCGACACTATTGGGAATATGGAGCGTTCATTTACAAACCGAGAATATACACAACTGGTCGATGAAATCGATCGGATCACGAATTCGACCGAGTTCAATGGCACCATGCTCTTGAAAGGGGCAGAAGGTAATGAAGGGCGCACGCAGTTTTCTATCCACGTAGGAGCTGGTGATGCTTCGGTCGAGAATGTCGACAACGTTCTGTTTGACATTGACGAACTCAAAACTTCAAGCGAAGAGATTCTGAAACTTGGAAAAGAGGCAGAAATTGGTCCCATCGCGATGGATGAATCATTCTCAAGAGAGACTGCCGCCGAAAAGCTAACGGTCATCGATACTGCAATAAACAGAATTAATAGCAGCCGCGCGACTCTTGGCGCAAAGCAAAGCCGACTCAATTCGGCGATCAATAATCTTGGAATTCAAGTCGAGAATATGAACTCAGCGAATAGCCGCGTCCGTGACGTAGACTTCGCAGCAGAGACGGCAGCCTATACTCAAAATCGCATCTTATCACAGGCTGGTGTTTCTGTTTTGGCACAGGCGAATCAAACACCTGAATTGGCATTGACTCTTTTACGATAGTATAGGGTTGGTTCTTTTTTAGGTGATTTTGGTACCATTTTTAATGGGTGGTATAGTTTTGTTACCTCTCCGGCTGGTCAGAGAACCCCTCTGACCAGTTTTTCTCCTGTTCGTACCGATCAAAAAATTCTTTGATAACTTGATGTTTCATCTCAACCGCGCTTTTGCCCAATCGTGGCAAGAAAATTGCAAAGTTAAAATTGGCCTGGACAGATGACAGTGTCTTTCATTGTTATTCGTAAATCGCCTAGAAGCTAAGGAGGTTTTATATGTTCGAGACAAGTGTCGCTATGAATACATCCGTGACTTCGGCTGGAGCGGGTTCTTTGGGCTCGTTACCAGAACCTTTGGTCGAAGTAGTTGCTGAAGCAGGAGTCCTTGCAGGGCAACCGCTTCACGAAGTCGAGCGTCTTGTTATTCTTGAAACCTTGAAACAACAGTCCTTTAATAGAACAAAGACTGCAAAGGTTCTGCAAATCGGTATCAGAACTCTGCAAAGGAAGCTAAAGCAGTACGGTACGACCCCAATGAACGGGGATCTTCAGCTTATTTCTTGACAGGAAGTCAGGATTTCCGGATACCTGTCTTCAGAGATCTGAAACGTTCAATAGAGTTACTGTTGTGCTTCAAGCAAACCTTAGCGTCGCTTTTTTCTATCAGCGACTAGTATCGTCTTATCACGAGTTAGTGGTTTAGCGTCTGCGGCGGTGTAGAGACCTGATGTTTTTAGGCGCACATTTCGAATGGTGCCTTCGTTACTGACTATTCCAGCAAGTTTTTCGTCATGCAGGATACTCGCTACTTCAACCGGTTTCCCGTCTACGGTCATTGAATGACTTACAAGTCTTATCCCATGACTATAGTCAGCATAGGTGTTGGGATGAACGGTACTGAGTGGCTGAATCGGACGCCCCTGTCCACGATGCCATCCGTAGATTGCAACGCGATACGGTCGGTTCGCGAGAATTCTCGTGATCACAATATCCTTCTTGTGTCCCGCAATAAGTTTTCCATTGGCAGAAGATTTTAAACGTCTTTCAATCATTTGATTATGGCGCGAGTAATATTCGTTCGACGTCATTTTTTTCCCGGCGGGAAGAGGAGCTGGGACCATATGAACATCAGATTGGGCGTAGATAGCGTCCACCAGTTTTACTGTTGGTAGCATCATTCCAAAGGTATCGGCAATTTTCTGGGCTGTAATAGGTGTCATCGGAATTCGCACAAAGTTTTCATCAGAGCCAATGGCCAGATAATCAGGCATGACCAAGAGAATTCCTTTATGGGTTTTCCCGAAGCGATCTCTCACAGCCACTCTGATAGGTTTCAATTGTCTTAGAAAGTTCGGGATATTGCCCTTAACAATCTCTCTTCCAATAGCATCCTCGCGATCTCTATTTGACATGAAGCGAGTCTTTTCAATAAACTCACTTCCTGTCATGGCATCGGATGGACGTTGGGGAATTCTGAGCGAACCCGCTCCATACTCATAGTTCTCGTCGAGAGAAGAGGCTGAGCCACCCTCATGGGCGCAAGACATTACGCAAGATAAAAATAGGACTACACCTGACACGTACAGCAACAAATTCCGCATAATTCAACTTCCTTAACAGCTGTGTCACTTAGCGACTGTCAAAACTTTTTACAGTGCTGTAACTCCCTTCCTGGATGGAAAATATTAGAATCACTCATCTCATTGACCACTCCACCCGTGGAGCAGCCAAGATGCACTGCCGATATGCAAATGCTGTACCTGACATCCCGGATCGATGTTGAAGAGTAAATTCAAAGACGTGCATTGAATGGCTCTGGGTTAAGGTTGAAATCCCTGAAAAACTTAGACTTAATCATTGTCATAATCTTATGGTTTCAACGTGATCTCTTTCGGAA
>CAILAO010000319.1 GCA_903832105.1 uncultured Pseudomonadota bacterium
CCAATCAGATCTTTTTCGTGTTTGAAATTGATTGGATAACCGATGCGAGCGGAGACGCCGAAGATTGGGTATTTAGATGTTTTATCAAGGTGTTACAAAAAGGAACGGAGAGAGTGGGAGTCGAACCCACGGTGAGGTCACCCCCACACCAGATTTCGAGTCTGGCACCTTCGGCCACTCGGTCATCTCTCCATTTGGTCTCTGCGCGACTTAAAAAATTTTTGTAAGATCGCTGAACAGTTAGATTCCAGAACTCCTCCTTTTACCATAAATCGATGATTAAGACGACCGTCTTCATGAATTTTATAAAGACTTCCAAGCGCCCCGGCTTTTGGATCAAAAGCACCAAAAACGACTCTTTGAATTCTCGCTTGATAAATAGCTCCCGCACACATCAAACAAGGTTCTAGTGTGACAAACACGGAACAGCCTATAAGCCTCCATGTTTTTAATAAGTTACAGGCGTTCTGGATAGCCAAAACCTCCGCATGTGCAATTGCGGAATGACCGCTCTCTCTGGAATTAAATCCATGACCTATAATCTCTTGATCTTTGATTATCACAGCACCAACAGGGACATCTCCCATCGACTCCGCTTTTTCGGCTAATAATAATGCCTCTTTCATCCAATATTCATCAGGTCGCTCTTTTTTTTGGGCGTTCATTTGGTTTTCGCTCTTAATATTGTCAGATGCTTCGTAACGTTTCCCTTACGCTTTAGTCCAAGGTGCTTCATTATATATTCCGGTGATTTTCCATGAACTAGAAATCTTGATATTGAATAATGTCTTAGCTTTTCAGTGGTTAGTCCTTCAATACCCGCTTTTTCTCCTAACTCGTAAAGCAAAAACTTTAATCCGTGACGAGTTAAACTTGGGATCGGAGTTAAGATTTCTCTTCCCTTAAAAGCAATAAATATCTTTTTTTCTCCCGCCTTGAGGAAAGCGGGGTGCTTAGCATTTGTATACAGCTCACGATAATGAAGAAGCGCCTTAGTTGCCGCTTCTGAGAGAGAAATCGCTCTTTCTCGCACACCAAATATCTTTAACGTTCCACCCTTTGCATCACCAAGAAAATCCGACCAACGCAACATAACTAATTCATTTGCTTTAACACCTTCAAAACTTAAAAGAGCTATGATCGCCGCGTCACGAGCGGCTTTAATGTCGGGCCTTCCGCGTTCTGCCATATGAATAAGTCTTAGGATGTCCTTTTCTTCGAACACGCTTGGAACAACATCCTTTCTTTCGGGTATTGGAACATATTCGACAGAAAGAAAGGACTCTGATATTTCTTCCTTTAAAAATCGGAAAAACTGTCTCACTCCAATCATCGATCTTCGAACAGAATTTTCTTTTTCAGAGAGAGATACTCGCAAAAAATTTTCAAAAGAAAACAGCACGTCTCTATCTACCTGTCTAAAGCGAATTTCTTTTTCAATTAAAAAAGAGGAAAACCTACTAACATCCCGACAATAGGACTCAACTGTTGCTGGTCGTTTTCCTTTTTTACGTAGCGCCCCTGCAAATTTCGAAATAGTTTCCGAGTGGATATAGTCCATATCAATAAAAGTCCAGATTTTTCGTTTTACCTATGTTAACATCATGATTAATAAATGGTTTTAGGTATGGTTTTGTGTAACCCCGCATCGTATTCAGGGAGTTATACTCTAATAAAAATAAAAAGGGGAGGTTATTTAATATGGTTTTCTCTCATAATCAGAAACAAAACTCTTCACTTTTGATTTTGATCTCCTTTTTTTTCTTCAGTTCGCCTCTTCTACTTGCATTTGAAAGTGGTGATTCTGAAACCGCTTCTTCGAAAGAAAAGCAGGAATTGAGCCACATTGTTTTAAACATCAATGGAGAACTGCATTCTGTTTTTAACGGTCAAGAAAGGTTTGTCGCAAAAGGTGACAAACTTACCATTGAAAAGGCTGTTTTAAAAGACGGAAGCGAAGATGTTGAGATTGTAAACCTTATTGGATTTTCCAACAGAAAAACAGGCCGAACCCCCGGCGAGGATCGCGGACTCATGGTCGATACCTCCAAAGCTCTCATCTCAAAGTGGTCTGTCGATGGAAGCGGGGATATTTACAAAATAACCGCCATCACGCATAACCACCTTCTTGGCCAGGTTTTCATCCGTTTTTCAGAGCCAACACTTCGGTATGTGGTTTTACAGATAAACAATGAAAGAAAAATACTCTCAAATGGAGATGTTTGTACGATAAAAGACACGGATAAAATTAAGATCGAAGATGTAGTAACCAATTTGAAATCAAAAAAGAACGTTAAATTTCAGATTGTTCCAAACACATCCGAGTCGAATCAAAGTGAAAAATCCTATGAACTCCGTTTATCTAAGGGAAAACGAACCTTCGCAACTATTCCAATTGTAGTAAAGGGGTAGGGGGGAAAAGGTCAAAAAAACCCGTTATTATTCATGACAAGGCAAAGATACAAACCCTCGACAGAAAAAAAACGAGTATTTGAACTCATCACAATGTTTATCATTGCTGGTGTTTTGCTCGGAATTTCTCAATTAGAGACAACCCTCTTCCAATTAAGCTCCCGACTTTCGGAAAGCTCTGACTTTGTCGTTACGGTCGTCTATTTTGCCATTATCAATTTCAATGTGGTTTTAATTCTCGCTTTGGGTTTTCTGATCATCCGCAATATCACCAAACTTTTGGTCGAAAGAAGAAAGGGAGTTATTGGCTCCAAACTGAGGACGAAGCTCGTTGTAACGCTGGTCTTTTTTGCTTTGGCTCCAACGGCACTTCTGTTTTACGTTTCCACTCGTTTCATTACGACAAGTTTCGATCGATGGTTTTCTGAGAAAGTAAGAAGCACCATGCAGCAGGTTCGAGAAGCTGGTGGTGTTGTTTATAAGCAAGACCAAAAACGGCTTGAAAGTCTTGCTAAAATGGCCTTACAAAGAATAAGTTTAAAAACGCAAGTCGTTGGAGACTCCGAATCGTCTACGATTATATCTGCTAAAAAACTATCTGGTTATGAGCGTGAATATGGTCTTTATGGTATCAAAGTCTATGATCAATCCGGATCCAAAATCTGGTCTAGTAGCAAAACACAAAAGCGGGAAATCATAGAAGAGCCTGATGCTTTTGTTTCCACATCACTTGCCCGATTTCGAGAAGAGCCTGGACTCGTTGCAAGAAGTCGCGTCGAGGGAAGAGATGGTCAAGACGTTGTACGTGGTATCGCCCCAATTCATGATCAAAATGGACTTCTTGTTGGTGTCATAACGACAGAAGAGCGTTTTGAAACTCAAATTCTGCAAAGCATTGAAACCATCTTAGATGATTTTAAAAATTTAAAACCTTCCGCGCAACTTATACGCTTAATATACATGATTGTTTTGGTCGTCATGACGCTTCTCATCACTTTTTCTGCAATTTGGCTGGGTTTTTACGTTGCCAGAGTCATTACAGGTCCTATCCAAGTCTTAGCCGAAGCTACCAAAGAAGTTGCCCTTGGAAATTATAGCGTTTCACTCTCCCCGAAAACCGACGATGAGACGGGCCAGCTAATTAAATCATTTAATCAAATGACGCACGATCTCCAAAAGCATAAATCTCAAGCTGAAGAATCTCGAGCAAGACTGCAAAAAACAAATGAAGAACTCGAACGTCGTCGACAATACATGGAAATTGTGCTGCGAAATATCACGACGGGAGTTATCTCCGTTGACTCTGACAATCGCATAACCTCCATCAACAGCGCCGCGGAAAATCTTCTCATAATCCGGGCAAAGACCGCCATTGGTCAAATGGTAAAAGATGGCCTTGGCGATATGCTCTTTGACGATTTTTGGCGACCCATTGCGGATCGCCTAATTCATTGTTCCAGTATTCGCGGACAGTTTCACTTAAGGCAAATTAATCAGGGGGTTACGCTCATAGCAGACGCGACTAGATTTTTCGATGAAAACGGAATCGAGTTGGGAATTGTTGTCGTCTTCTTTGACGCTACTGAACAGCTTAATGTTCAGCGAGTCGCGGCTTGGCGAGAAGTTGCAAGGCGCATTGCCCACGAAATCAAGAACCCGATCACACCTATTAAACTTAATGCTCAACGCTTGTTAAGGCGTTTTTACGATGAATTTGAAGGGCAAAATCGCCAAGTATTTGAATCTTGCATTGAAACAATTTTGACCCAAGTAGACTCGCTTCGGGATCTTGTTAATGAGTTTTCAAAATTTGCACGTCTCCCAAGCATTAAACCAAAGTTAGGAAATGTTAACGATGTAATTCTTGATGTGGCTAATCTTTATAGATTAAGTTATCCTGATGTCAACTTTGATACGTCGGGTCTTGAAGAGATTCCAGAAATATTTTTAGACAAGGATCAAATGAGTAGAGTCTTTGTAAATTTAATAACTAACGCACTTTCTGCATTGCAGGAAGATGAGCCAGGGAAAATCTCGTTTCGATGTGCTTTAATTAAAAAACTAAATGCCATAAGAATAGAAGTTTCAGATAACGGCTGCGGTATCCTTCCTGAATTCAGAGATAGAGTTTTAGAACCTTATTTTTCGACAAAAGATGAGGGTACAGGACTCGGATTAGCCATCGTTAATCAGATCATTTCGGATCATGGGGGATATTTGAGAATCAGTGACAACAAACCGCGTGGCACAACGATTATTGTTGAGCTTCCGGTTGGACTGTCTGCTTAGGCTATCGGGAAAGACCATGTCGAAAAAAATAGAGGAAAAGATTCAAAATATCGGGCCAATCGCTCTTGTTGTTGATGATGAGAGAAGCATCTGTGATTCCATCTCTGGTGTTCTTTCAGATGAAGGGTGGAAGGTTGTCACAGCTCTTTCCGGCAAGGATGGTTGTTCTAAATTGCGCTTGGAGGCCCCAGATATAATTTTTTTGGATGTTTGGATGCCGGGAATGGATGGCATTGAGACGCTTCAAAAAATGAAGTCAATTCGTGATAATGTTCCAGTGGTCATTATGAGCGGGCACGGGACAATTGAAACGGCTGTAAAAGCAACCAAGCTCGGCGCTTTCGCCTTTCTCGAAAAGCCATTGTCCATTGAAAAATTGTTGCCTATGCTCTCTCACGCACTTCAAATGAAACACCTCCGGGAAATAAAACAATCAGGAGAAAGCGGTCCTACCCCGATCATCGGAGTGTCGAAAGCTGTAGAAGATGTGCGTCAGCTTATTAAAGTCATTGCTCCTAGGAATAGTTGGGTTTTAATCACAGGTGAAAATGGTACGGGAAAAGAAGTTGTTGCCAGAAATATTCACTGGCAAAGCGCTCGCTCAAACAAACCTTTTGTTCCAGTTAACTGTGCCGCAATCCCAGAAGAACTTATTGAAAGTGAATTATTTGGACATGCAAAGGGAGCTTTTACAAACGCTATTTCCGCTAAACAAGGCAAGTTCGAACTTGCAGACCAGGGGACACTATTCCTAGACGAAATTGGCGACATGTCTCTAAAAACACAGGCGAAAATATTAAGAATCCTGCAAGAAAGATCTTTCGAAAGACTTGGCGATAATGCCACCGTCTCTGTAGATGTACGAGTTATTGCAGCCACAAACAAAGATCTTCAACTGGAAATCAAAGCTAATAGATTCCGGGAAGATCTATTTCATCGTCTCAACGTCATTCCTTTCAATTTGGAGCCGCTGCGAAATAGAACAGAGGACGTGCCGCTCTTTGTTGATCACTTTATTAAGCTCACTGCGGCTGAGCTTGGAGAAAAGGAAAAAACGTTTTCTCCTGAAGCCATGATGGCACTGGTAAGATATTCCTGGCCGGGAAACACAAGAGAGCTAAAAAATCTCATAGAGCGGCTCAGTATTACGGTTCCTAGAGAAATCATAGATGCTGGGGATCTTCCTCAAGCCCTTCTTGAGGAAAGCGACGAATTAGATAATGAGAATAAATCAGAAATGCCAGGCGCGACCGCATCTTCATTAAAGCAAGCTAAATTGGATTTTGAGCGATCCTTCATACTTGAGAAACTTCAAGAAAATCAGTGGAATATATCTAAAACAGCAGAGGCGATTGGTATTGAGCGGAGTCATTTACACAGGAAACTGCGTTCATATCAGATTGATCCAAAACGTTTAAAAGGGTAGCTGAGAGGGTCAAAAAAACTATGTCAGAGAAAAAAATAAACGTTCTCCATGAAGATGGAAAAATTTCTATACAAAGCGATGTTTTCTCATTTAAACACTTAGCCGGCCAAAAAAGTTGGGCGGTTCAGACGCTCGATCAAAAAAGATTTTTCCTCCACCAAGATGAGGAAAGGGAATCTCAAAGACAAGCACAAGACGGGGTTGGACAATTGCCCATCGCTGCTTTTGCTGATTTTCTTTCTGGACTTTTTCACAAACGCTGGTCTGGGGTTGTTTCCACTGAAAACATCACTGGAATTAAAAAAATCTTTTTTTACCAAGGGGAAGTTGTATCTGCCGCTTCTAGCATCATTGATGATCGGTTGGGTGAAGTCGTATTTAGAAAGGGTCTGATTTCCCTTGATGAACTTGCAGATTCGACTGTTCGCGTCACTCGAAATACCCGTTTCGGACAAGTACTTCTCAATCAAGATCTTTTCTCAAATGTCGATCTTTGGCAGGCTCTTAAATATCAAGTACAAGAGATTTTGAAATCAATCTTCTTAGGCACATCGGTATTTTTTGAGCTTCAGAGCGGAATTTATCCTGTTCCATCATGTGTGGTTTTCACGCAGAATACCCTGGATATTATCGAAGAAAGTTTCACTTATGGGGCCATGTTTCGCAACTTTTGTTCTCGACTCACAGATGACAGTCAAATAGTTGTCAATAAAGACGACAAAAACTCGAGGCGCTATTCTGCAGGAACCTTTTTTGGAGATTTGCTTTCTCTCATTAAAGACCAAACTGACATCAAAACCATGCTAAAAACCTCGAAGCTTATAGAGGCTTATACCCTAGATGCCCTGATGTCTTTAGTCAATCGCGGAGTTTGCAAAATTAACCCAATCATCGAACCTAATGCTCTTTCTCATAACGCCATCCTTATTCCAATCAAGGCTAAACTTGATGCCTATTCATACCTTCTGAAAGTGGTGAAACGCTCGTTTGAAGCGGAGAATAAATCAATTCCAATCCAAGAACTAAAAGAGTTTGCTTTGTCACTTAATTCCGAGAACTTCGTTTCCTTTTCTATTGACAACAGCGCAGAGTTTCCCAAAGAGAGTCTTTACAATATTTTCAGCCAGTGCCTTGCAAGCTTAAATCGTGTCAATTTCTTCACCATCAGGATTGAAAGTGTCATTCAGTTTTTATTGCAGATTTCTGTCGATCATTTAAGTTTCGAATCGGCTCAAAAGATTATTTCTGGTTATCGAGAACTTGAGCTTTAATGCTGTTTACTTTACTACAATGAATTATTCTCAAAAAAAGCATCCGTCATCAGAAAATCGGTTTTATATTGAGGGATTCTCGGCCTTGTCCGAATACGTGAAATTCCGAAAGCACGTGATTAAAAGGGTTTTTTGCAAGCAAGATTTTAAAGATAAAGTTTTGAATTTACTTCAAGGTTCCGACATCCCTATTCA
>CAILAO010000320.1 GCA_903832105.1 uncultured Pseudomonadota bacterium
GATCTTTTTTCTGAAGACTTTAGCTTTGACTAAGCTTAGAAAGCACTGAAACTATCCATGATTCATCAATAAGCATCGTCCTCAACATCACGCACCCGCAGCAATCTAGTCCCTGATCGTCTACGAAAGTAAATGTATATTATTAAGTGGCTATATAGAATACAGCGTGAGAGTCAAAGCTAAAGTTTTTAGAAAAAGATCACGTTAAAGTTATAAGTCGAAGATTAAGATGAAACCTAAGATTGACAAAGTTTTCAAGCTAATTGAGTACACACCTTGTTTTTGGCGTTTTCACGGCGAAAACTATCTAAAATGTCACTTAAGGTAGCATCACTAGGGCCTGCCCAAGAAGCTGTTCGTGGTCAAAAGTCGGCAAAATAACCGCTATCAAGGGTGACTTGTTTAAACTCACTTCGTTCGTCCTAAAAGCGTCCTAGCTAAGTCATTCAATTCCGAAACATCCATTCCCTGAGAATCCAAGTCTTGCAGGATCTCGATGGCATGATCGGTGTATACCTTTGCGCATCGTTCAGCTTCTTCTCGAGTCATCAGACTGAGATAGGTGAGTTTTTTCTTCTTCTGGTCTTTATCTTTACTTTTTCCCGTGCCTTCCATTCCGTCAAGAAGATCATCGGTGATCTGGAAGGCGAGACCTAAATGTTCTCCAAACTTTCTAAAAGCTTCAAGCGTTATAGACGCAACAGGACCCATTGAGGCACCCATGATACAAGCTGAAGCGATGAGGCAGCCGGTCTTTCTTTTGTGCATTTCGTCAAGATCATCACTTTTAAATGACTGCTTGGCAGTCCAATACATATCCATCACTTGCCCCGAGACCATACCAGAACTTCCTGCGCCCTTCGCAAGTTCCTGTACAAACGAAATTTTTCTTTGAAAAGGAAGTTTGAAAGAAGACGTTTCTTTTCCAATGGTTTTTAAAAAATTAACATCAACATCATCTGTAAGGACGTGAAAAGCATCGGTCAGCAATCCGTCTCCAGCTAGAATGGCGTATGCTTCATTAAAGGCCTTGTGAACCGTAGGACGGCCGCGGCGTAGATCGTCATCATCCATACAAGGAAGATCGTCATGAACGAGGCTGTAGGCATGAACCATTTCAATGGCAAGAGCGGGTTGCAGTGCCGATATTGGGTCGCATCCAACAGCCTTGGTGCATAATAGGCATAAGAGAGCTCGCACTCGCTTACCGCGCCCATCCAGTACATAACGAATCACGCGTCCAAGTTCATCTTGCTCTTGGTAGTGAGACTTTACATAAAAGTCGAGATAAGCTTCGAATGTAGACTTTAATTCTTGAATTCCGTCAGGTGTATTCATAACGAGCAACCTTTCCGCTTTTTAGTGGCAAGTCCCCTCGAATAAGCTTGTTAACGACGTCCGGATAAAGCCGGCATTCAGCTTCAAATACTCTGTGCGCCAGAGTATCCGGTGAGTCACTTATTAATACGGGTAGGGCCGCTTGTGCGATAATCCTTCCTTCATCATACTGGCTATTGACAAAATGAACTGTCGCGCCGCTCTCTTTTTCTCCAGCATTGATGACTGCCGCGTGAACCTTCATGCCGTACATACCTTTTCCGCCAAATTTCGGGAGAAGCGCAGGATGAATGTTGACGATGCGACCTTCCCAAGAAGACCGGACCGGAAATATCTTAAGAAAACCAGCAAGCGCTACCCATCGGGCGCCGATCTCTTCTAAAAAGCGATAAATCTGATGTTCGTTTTCTTTTGCATTCGGTTGGCTAAAGATCCCGCAATAAAGAGGCACTCCATGATCTCTTGCAATCGTCACGCCACGGCAGTCAATTGCGGACGAAATGACGCCGACAATTTTGTAGTGACTCGAATCCTCACATTTTAAGAAATTATCGAGCGTTCTTCCGCTACCAGAAAGGGCAATGGCGATAGGTTCTTTAAGTTGGGTCTTCATTTTTAAAGATCACCTGCTCTTTTTGACGAAGTCCGTTCCAAAACGCTGCGGCGTCCATCTCTTTACCTGCTGCGGGCTTTAGACGTGTAATCAAAACAACGCCGTCACCTGTTCTGACACGTAAAGCAGAAGCCTTTTTGTCCCATGCAACACACCCGACGCATTTTGAAAAGACTTGATTTTGGGGCTCACCATTTGAAATTTGTAGTTGTCTGAGCGAGGCGATGGAAGACAGGATTATTTTTTTCCCTTCTAAAAACGTGTATGATCCCGGCCATGGAAAAAATGCTCTAAAGCGATTTGCGATTTCCACGGATGAAAGAGACCAGTCAATAGCCCCGTCTTTCTTTTCGATTTTTCGTGCATAGGTTGCCTCTTCTTCGCGTTGTGGCGTGCCTCTATAGCCGGGTTGTTCCAGTTTTTTAAAGGAGTCCCATAAAAGTTCTCCTCCTCGGAGGAAAAGGCGCATCAACAAATGATCGGCTGTTTCATCAACACCAATATCAGACTTTTCCTGGACGATGATTGGACCCGCATCAAGTTTCTTCACCGTGAAGAGAATGGTGACACCCGTCATATTTTCTCCGCGTAGAAGAGCGGTCTGAACTGGTGTCGCACCGCGATACTTGGGAAGGAGCGACGGATGAATATTGATCGTTGCGCGTCGAGGGATCGACAAGAATTCATCACTTAAAATTTGTCCAAATGCGGCTGTCACGATGATATCTGGAGTTAAGGCGCGTATGCGGTCTAGAAAAGCAGCATCTTTGACCTGCTCCGGCTGAAGTATATGGATGCCTCTTTCCTTTGCAAAAAGAGCAACCGGAGGATCGGTTAAAACTTGGCGCCTTCCTGCAGGTCTGGCAGGTTGCGTGACAACAGCGATTACTTCGTGTCCAAAACGAGACCCGTCTCGTAATAAAATATCGAGAGGTTTAACGGCAACGTCCGGGGAACCCATGTAAATAATACGTGTCATACTCATCGTTTTTTAAAAATAGTAATAACCACCCAATTGTGCCCCTCGACCCCATGTTTCAAGCGA
The DNA here is from genome assembly GCA_903832105.1 of uncultured Pseudomonadota bacterium. Classification (GTDB taxonomy): domain Bacteria; phylum Bdellovibrionota_B; class Oligoflexia; order Oligoflexales; family CAILAO01; genus CAILAO01. The sequence continues at coordinate 2,997 of CAILAO010000320.1, forward strand.
AAAATCCACATCGTGCATCTTGATTTTCTGATAATTCCAGAGGTATCGACCAAATAGCCAGAAATTACTGATGATGGGATGTCTAAGGTCAACTCCAATGAGGGCGCCAACATGATACGAATGGTCTTCGACCTCTGTAAAGTCGGATTTAAGAGAAATATAGTGTGACATTAGAACCGGTCCTGCAAAAGCGCATGTATGAAATTTTTTGAAAATGGTTGTGGGAATAGGAACTAGTTCATAAGAAGCCAAAAGACTTATGTAACTTCCTTGATAATAAGAAATCACTTCACCGAGCCCATTTGCCGAATCAACGGAGCGTTTGCGGGAGATCTTCGCAAGCCTTGTCATCAGTCCTAGTGCACCCGGATGATAGAGGAGGTCTGCGCCAGTTTCTTCAAAAAAACCAGTTTGACCGACGCCTTTCCAAGCTTCATGCGAGAACTGGATCCAGCCGCCTGTGAGACCCGCACGCCAGAATCTGCCATGAAGTTGCGATAAAATCGCCCCATCAATTAGGGCTTCGTCTGAGTCGAGGATTCGGGCATCTTTGCCTACAAGTTCCACCAGCTCTGTCGAATCACCGGTAACGATGGCAATCTCTTTATTGCTTTCGAGTTTATCAATAGGAAATTCCTGTCCAGATTCGGTTCGCAGCGAATATCCATGACCTCTCAAGTATTCCGGAACTTTGAGAGTAATACGTTCTTCTTCGAAGTCTCTAAAGTCTTCCGTTTCTTCATCATTTTCGATGTTTTTTGTATCTGTGTTGAGCGGCTTGTCGGTATCGAGCTTTTGCTTTTCTTCAGCCCTAGATTGACTGATGTTACATAACGGGCATAGCCAAAAAAAACAAAGCCACACCATTAAAATAGGCCAACCTAATGTCATCCGATAAAACATCTGATTTCTTTCCATCCTGCTTAAAGCGAGTTACCTCATTTTTGGAATAGCAGAACTGTTCATATTGATATACCATTTTCTTGCATAGACAGCTACGACGAGCTGAAGAGCTCGTCTGGGTGGGCAGAATTCATGTTGAAATATCTTGAAACGACGCTCTTTATTCTTGTTTTGACGACTATTTTTTCTGTGATCTGGGCTTTCGTCTGTTAC
>CAILAO010000321.1 GCA_903832105.1 uncultured Pseudomonadota bacterium
ACCGAAAGGACAGGCTGCTGAATTTAAGATAGACCTAAACCTTCTGATCTTTACGGATTTTGAGACCGATGAAAACTTTAGTATGAAGACATATATGGAGGAAAATAATAAAGACTATATTCTCCTTCTTTTTGGTATCGTCAATTGTGATTCTTGTAATGCCAAAGCGGAAAAGATGCAAAACGAGATCATAGGAAAACATGAGATTTATAGCACAGAGTTTGGAAAAAAATTTGAGATCATCGGGGTCAACGCCGACAACCCTTCTGAGACAAGAAAAATCGAAGCCCTGCGAACAAAATACCCTTTTATTCGTTGGTGGGATCCTGGTGGAAAAATTATGGTCGATCAACTTTTGCCACCTGGATTTGAATTCGGCGTTCCTTTTACAGTGTTGTTGACCCGTGAGGGTGTTCTCTTGATGAGGATAACAAATAGGGAAAGCGTATCTCCAGAAAACATCATGACCAGGGCAGAAATTGCTATAAGAACAGGATCTAGCGATGCTGTTCCGATCCCGACTGATCAAGAGCCAACGCCCACACCTACTTCGACTGAAATACCACCAAGCCTTGTGGTTTCAGACCTAATCCTTCCTACCGTAGGGCGACTTAATTCTGTTGTTGTGCAAGATTGTGAAGGAAAAACTCACAAACTTGGTGAGGTTCTTAAAAACGACCTAAAATTCATCCAAGTTACTGATGGTGCATGCGATGCAAAGTGCCTCGAAAACCATAATGAACTTATGTCGCTTGGTGATGACTGTAGATCCGGCGGAAAATATCGTTGCCGGGTGGCAACGGTCACGCAGGGCTCGCTCACTCCAGAACTTTGTGCAAAAGGCGACGCTTTTCAGGGTGGAGCCGAGATTTTCAGCGTCTTTACATCACACTTTGATTGGAATAGTAAAAGAGCTTTCGTTGGCACAGACCCTCTACCGCAAATCGAAAGTCTAAAAGGCCCACTATTCTTGGGATTTGATCAGAAAGAGCATTTAGTTTTTTCTTTCGATGGAGGTAGCGCGACATTTTCAGCAAATCAAATTGTTAATTCTTTGAATAGTCCAACGTTTGGAACACCGCCTCTTGGATTTGAATATCTTTTCTATAGTCGATTCAATAATCAGGGAAATCTCCCCTTTGCGCAGTGGAGAAAGGGGCCGAAAATAACGATACTTAATATTTTCAGAGACGGCTGTCTTTCATGCATTGAGGAATTGAAGGAGTGGAGTGAGCCGGGAAGTATATTTGATATGTGTTCTAAAGATGGCAATTTATGTCAACTTGCCGCGCTAGACACGGGTGATCCTTCACCGGATATTGATGCCTATAGTAAGAAAGTTTCTGAGAAAATGGCATCTCACGGTGTCAAATGGCCCATTATTTTCGACCCCAACCCGATGAATACCGATGAAGAATATTTAAACCGCTTTTTTGAGGGATACCTCACGGGAATTTACCGCAAACCACCCGGTGGACAGATTTCATGGAACGGAATGTTCGGCACAATTATTTATGACCAAGAGTCTAAGATACTCGGAGGTTTTAAGGGCTCGGATCGTAATGAAAGTGCCCGTTTACATAGTCTCGTGAAGGAATTATTGGAAAAATATTCGGTCATCAACTGATAAACACTAACACGACTTTTAGCGAGATTTTTAGGGAAAGGAAATATGATCATGAAACTTAAAGAAAAGGTCGCATTTTTCGGGTGTATCTTGCTCTTTACTTTTTTTACATCACAGACTCTTTGGGCTATCACAGAAGGAGAGGCTTTTCCTAACTCGGTTGTTATAAAGGCTTATAAGGACGGCGAGTTAAACCAACAAAAGATGATCGGGAGGGTGACGATTGTTAATTTCTGGGCGACTTGGTGCGAGTCTTGTAAGGTTGAGCTTGTTGAGATGGAAGATAAGTTTTCTCCTCTTTTAACTCATAAAGATGTTCAGCTTGCCTTTGTTAGCCTCGACAAGGATCCAGATAAGGCTGGTGGGTGGTTTTCGGGGCATTTAAAAAAGCCGGACGCTTTTATTAAGTTTCTTTATAAAGACCCCGAATTTGTTGCGGCCGAAACACTTGGATTTGATTCTTTTCCAATGACTCTTGTCATCGATAAAGAGGGCGTCGTAAAGTACGTCCAAAAAGGCTATCAGGAAGGTACTAATTCAACCGAAAAAATAGTTGACTTTACAAAGAAACTGTTAGGATTATAGGTGTAGATCGGTTGATGCTGTCAAATAGTTCTCGCCCGTGCTAGATTATGGTTTTAATACACTTTGTAAAGGAGTCTCATATGAAAAATGTAATTTTTGCAGGATTGATGTTGATCATTTCCGAGCTTGCTTTTTCTGTAGAGCCTTTCTCGCTTCCATGGATGAACCCCCCCCCAGAAGCAGGAAGTCCTGGCGCGGTTAACTACAGTAGCGCTGACAATCCCAACAAGATTTTTGTGATAGAAACTTTCTTCAGATTGTGTGGGGATTGTAACAACAATGAACCTAACGTTAACCGTCTTGCAGATCACTATAAGAATAGCGCCCGTGTTCAAGTTTTAGATGTAGGGATTGACAAAAAGGACCGTGATTATCAACTTTGGATTCAAAAGCATAATCCAAACCATCCCGTCTTAAAAGACGCCGATCAAAAACTTATCGGACAACTCGGGACCCAAGTCTACCCATCTACTTACATCATCGGCTGCCAAGGCCAGGTCGCCTATTCTCATGAAGACGTTTGGACGGCTGAAGCAGAAGCTTTGATCAAGAGTAAAATAGACGCTCTTTTGGAAACTAATTGTTATGAATTTTCTGAGAGCGAAGATTCCGAATAAAGTTTGACGTTGGAGTCGGTTATGAAGTTTTTTTTCGAAACCATTCGTTTAGGTATACTCGTATGTTGTTTAGGAGTTTGGGCTAGCATAGCTTTTGGAGGGGCTGATTCCTCAAATTTGACCTCGATTGAGGTGGTGAAAGAAGCACAAAAGAACCAGACTCTTTCTTTCAAATTTGAAGTGAAGATTCCAACAGACTTGGTGTTTAATGGTGAGGGTCCTTGGAAACTAAAACTGAAAAAGCACGACGGACTCTCATTTGAGAAGACAGAATGGGGAGCTAAAGACGTCGATTCTAACATTCCCGGTTTTTTGATTGTGACCAATCAAAAACCGCAGAGTAAAGCCGGTTTACTTGAGTATTCTCTGACCGCTTTTGTTTGTTCAAAGGACAAGTCAAAATGTTATCGAGAAGTCCATAATGGAACGACAAATTGGTGATTGAACGCAAGGGGTGAATGCTCGCTTGTTTTTTGAGATAAAGAGAGCGACTGAATAACGCAGAGATAAGGAAACTTGCACATCGCATCAGGAGGATAATGTGAAGATTGGAAATCATCAGGTAGGTCCCTACACAATAGGTTGTTTTTTCGTCGGTTGCGGTATTGGCTTTATCGTACACAACCTCTTTGCAGGTCTTTTAATCGGCCTTGGAGTTGGGTATATCTTAGATATGATTATGAAAAAGCACTCGGACGGCAGTGGCTGCGGCTGCAAATCATCCGAAGAAGAGTCGTCCAAAAAAGAGTAATCTGGCAATCTAATCTGTCTAATCTGGGGACGCTCGACTGGATTCAAGCATTTAGTGGTATTTTGGACGAAATCATACCTTGCCGAATCGCAACAATGACGGCTTGCCCTTCCATCTCGATATGCCGTGCTACACACGGGAAAACCTCAATAGATCTTGTTGCATTGGCAGGTAGAACTGTCAACAACGGGAGTGACGGCGTTGTTTAAACTAATAAAGACTTCGTTATTTGCTGACGAGACATTAAATCCGATTCCAAAGGTTGCGCCCCCAGAAATGCTTAAATGATAGCTGTCGTTATTGCCCCAAACATTTAGCCCAGCATTTTTTGAGGCAATATTTAGGCGCCATTGGTTACCATAAATATGTCCAGTTGCGGCTTCAGAAGTGCCCACTTGGACCCCCGTTGAACCTTGAGAATGAATTGCCGGCGAATCAATGAAATTTTGTAAAAAGGTGGCGGAGCTACCAGGGTCATCAATTTGTATACCAACAATCCCGCCATTAATTTCTTTTATCGAAAAACTAGAATTTGTAATTAAATTTGGACCGCTGATAGATGGAATAGAAAATCGAAGTCCTATACCGTGAGTTGCCTCAGGAGCCAAAGATGAAGGATTGACAATCGCAATAGCAGGAAAAGCCAGAGTGCTTGTCGTCATACCTACAAAATTTTCGGAATTCGGATTTGCTGGCAGAATCCTTACAGCGCTGCCATTGCCCGTGTACGCAATTTGACCAGAAAACGAGAATTCCATCATATCGGCACTGTCAAAAATAAGACCATCATCATCACCAATTCCATCCATAAAGTATAGATCAACACCGTGAAAAACATAGGAACACGCAGTACAAGGTGGAATCGTTATGGAGCTTGTCGTTCTTATTGCGGAATAATCAACCCCGCCTAAGACCGAATAACCGCCACCATTCACTTCAAGCGCATAGCCAGCACCATTTGCAAAATCTATCGCCTCTTGTAAACCTTGTGATTTGGTTCCGCTGATGTCCAACAAAGTTCCATCCGGTTTGACGACAATCCAATCATTGGAAGGTGGGGCACCAGTCCGTATCATCATAACTTTTCCTGATGCCCGTTCGGGATCTGCAACATCTGCGTTGACAATTGGATCAACAGCGGTCGTGACTTTCTCTGGATTTGTGTTTTGCAAAGTTGGACTGCTGGATTGACTGCTTTTCTTAAGTTTCGAAAGTGAGCTGCCATTACAGGATATTGTTAGGAGAATAGCGAAGCTCATACTCGCCATAATTAGTCTCGTTGTCATCTTTCGTTCGGATGCAATTTTTGACATTTTCGAACTCCTCTGGTTGGTAGGAATTGCTTTGAAAATTTTTTGTCAAAGCAGTTAGCCCTAACCACAAACGCCCGTTGGACTGATCGGAATTTTTTGGGGAAAACTTGAGACGAAATATTTGACCGCGTAATATCCTGAAAGAAAAAGGAAAAAGCTTGGTAACTGTTACTATTGACTCAAAACGTGATCGACAAACGTGCATCTTCCTCCATCACGCAAATAGACTTTATGCCGGATTCTTTTTGGGATGTAACGGCTGTCAGAGTTGGATTTCTGGTTACTATCATCATGATCGCCATCATCTTCCTGGTGAGAAACTTCCTCTTCTTTTTTCGCCGCTCTCTCGGCTTTCACCAGCGGATCTTTCTTTTTAAGGAGAAGATCAAGAGCAGCTTCGAGGACTTCTTCACTTGTCACGAGGTTC
>CAILAO010000322.1 GCA_903832105.1 uncultured Pseudomonadota bacterium
GCCGCCGATAGGTCTTTTGGCAAGAGCGCTCAAGAGGCATGGGATCCTGGGCTTGAGGAAACCACTGTGGTTGAGTTTTCCTCTACACCCCAGAATGCACAGGTTATTATCGACAATATCCCGAAGTGCAACACGCCTTGCAGCGCCGAATTGGCTCCAGGTAGACACACCATTTCATTAACTCTCCCTCGGTATCTCCCTTATCAAGAAGAGATCGATGTTAAAAAGGGTATGGCTAAAATTGATCGGAAACTAGAAGAAAACTTCGGTCACATCAGCGTCACAAGTAAACCCGAAGGACTAGGCATCCATCTCGACCAAAAACCTATTGGCAAATCACCACTCAAGGCTGATGTTGACCCAGGAAAGCACACCGTCACAATAAAGAGCGATCAATATTATGAAAAGGGTATGGAGTTTACGTTAAAAAGGGGCGAAGAAAAGTCGATCGCATTGGAGCCGGTTGCCAAAATCGGAGCTTTGGATATCAAAGCATTGGATGATAAGGGAAACGCGCTCAAGGCCGAAGTAGTCATTGACGGCAAATCCGTGGGCGAAACGCCTCTAGTGCTCAAAAGCTTCTTGATCGGCCAACACTCGGTCGTGATCAAAAAAGACGGTTTTGGAGAAAATAAGCAGGATGTTAAAGTTGAAGAGAAGAAAGTCACCAAACACGAGGTCAAACTTTCGAAAGGCAGTCAGAGTGCGGGCTGTCCAGCGGGCTTTGCGAGAATAGGCGGCTCTGGCGAGACGAAACCGTTTTGTATCGAGACAAAAATACGGCCCGAAGCCAATCGTGAAAAGGCGGGAGCTACCTGTGAGGGTTTACGGGTGGATAAAGGCAGCGCCTATTTGTGTGGTGAAGCAGAATGGAAGACTGCCTGTAATGCAGACAAATCCCTCGGAATGACCGGCCATTGGGAGTGGGTGGCCGAGCTCTACAACCATATTGATGGCATTATTGCGGGCAATTCGGGGTGCTCTGATCTCGACGACTACAGCCTCAACTACTTTACTTTCGTGTTTCGTTGTTGCGTCCGCTAGATTGGTTTTGAATTCTGGCGCGAGCAGCGCCAAAAATTTTTTTGGGAGAAAACGAGATGTCACCAGATGATGAGCTAAAGTTCCCGCTATTTGAGGTGGTTTATAGCATTGTTTTGGCGATTGAAAGAGCAAGGCTCCAATTTCCAAAGCGGCTCAAGTTTTCTATTGGTGAAAGGCTGTCCTTGCAAGGCATGGCAGCGATCGAGCTTACCGTGAGTGCTGTTGTGGACAAGGAAGCGAGACTTGATGTCTTGAAAAAACTCATTACTTGTTTAGAGACTCTACGGATCTTAATACGTCTATGTCATGATTTGCAAGCCATAAGCGGTAAGCAATATGGGCGTTTTTCTGAGATGATTGTAGACGCCTTATCTCAAGGGGTGGGGTTTTTAAAGTCCACAAAAAAAAGTACCACAGCAAGTAACCAGGTTTAACGCCAAATTTCCTGACAGCCCAAAGAACAAGCTGGCACTTCTGCTCGCTGTTGTGACTATGAGTCAGTATCCCTCGCCAGGAAATCAACGATCGCTTGTACGATTCGGGTGAAATTGTTCCCGCAGCTACCATGTGACGTCTAGTTTTGATCTTGCGTTTGAGTCTAGCCAGATTTTTGTTTTTAATGCTGATTCTATTCGGGCACACCAGGTAACCAAGGAATTCCATGCCTTTGATGATGTGATTGCAGTAAACTTTGGAGGGATTTAGTGCTAGGTAAAGGTGGGTTTTCAAAAATTCGCGAATCTTGCCTAAGATCTCCTGTTGATCATGATAACGGCGGTCAAAGACCATCACAAAGTCGTCCATATAGCGATAATAGATCAAGATTGCCCTTCGGTCGATGAAGTGATCCAATTCATTCAAATAAACGTTGGCGAATAGCTGGCTGGTCAAGTTGCCGATTGGCAGTCCCACTCCCGTGGTCCCGTTGTGAGCAGCGAGGATTTTTTGAATGGTTTGATACATCGTGTCATCATCAATGTCGCGACTAATGAGTTCGAGCAGTCTTTTGTGCGGGATGTTTGCGAAGTAAGATCTTATATCAGCCTTGAGTATGAGGAGATACGAAAGTTTATCGATTGAAATCTTTCGTAAGCTTTCATAAAGTTGCGTGACTCCTTTAATGTGGCCCTTGTCTTTTCTGCAGGCGTAGGAGTTGTTGATAAACCGCGCTTCAAATTTTGGTTCAAGTCTTGCGCAGATCGCATGGTGAACAACGCGGTCGCGAAAATGACTGGAGTGAATTTGACGCCTTTTTGGTTCCTCAATGATGAATGGTCTGAGTGGCTTTGGACGATATGTGTGATCTCGTATATCCCGTCCCAACTCAATAAGTTCGCGTTCAAGATAAAAAGTGAACCGCTTGACGTAAAGGCGGTTTTTGTGAGATTTTCCGGCCTTTTTTGCCGCCTTGAGGAGGCTTTCGAAATCGAAAAATGCTGAATCAAGTTCCATGTTGAATAATCCGGTGAATGAGGTAATTTACCCTAGTTGCCGCCAGAGTCCATGCCTTTTCTGAGGCAGGGAGCGTGCGTTTTCAAAAC
>CAILAO010000323.1 GCA_903832105.1 uncultured Pseudomonadota bacterium
AGTGCTTGCTATGCTTCTACCACAAATGTTTGCCATTGATGGCTATAAAACTATCGATGTTTGTTTCGATCCAGAAAAGAGCCATTGTCACAACGATTCTGGAGCCGACCCAAGAAATGCTCTGCCACCGCTGTGAACACCCTCTGGATTCTGCCTTGTTCAGGTATCATCTTCGTATAAAAGACCTCCCCATGATGACCTACGAAAATTTCATCAGTTTCTTCGGAAGAAAAGGCTTCTATCCTTATTCAAGGCAAAAGCTGCTTAGATCACCTGAATAAGTGCTATTGCCGTGGGGATCTTTTAGCCCATGGCTGCTTGGTCGTGGTGACTAATCGAGGCATGAAATTCCACCACAGTGGGAATGCATCCGTAGGGTTAAATAGAGGAAGGTCTCTCGCCTTTTGTTAGGGAGTTTTAGGAGTTAGGAATGTAGATTAAAGTTTGAAATAAGGGAAGACGTGGCCCCATATACCGAGGTGCCTATTTGAGAGTCACCTTTTTTAAGAAAGAACCAAGATAGTTGATCGAAATAGGATGTCGTCTTTTGCAGCAAGATTTGCGCCTGTGCCGGTGTTTGCTACATTTTCTATTTGTTACAAAATGCTTCTTCGGAGTTTGAACGGCAAATAAAGATTTTAAGGGCTTCCACGTCTGATTTTAAACGTGCGTTTTCAGCTTTGATTTCTTTAGTTGCTTCTATCAGTAAAGCTGAAAGTTTTGGATAATCCACCGTTTTGATTCCATCGTTTCCCGTCTTAACGAGTTCCGGCAAGACTTTTTCTACTTCCTGTGCCAAGACCCCCACTTGGCGATTTTTATCTGCTCCGTCCTTCCAGAAGAAAAAGTAGCCGTTCAATTGCTCTATTTTTTCGAGCGAATCAGCGATTTTTACGAGATCACGTTTTAGACGAGCATCAGAAAATGTACTCCAAGCGTTAGCAAGAGCGACTGATCCATCGCCGCTACTGCCGACTTGAAGACGTTGGGATGGGGTTGTGGTGCCAATGCCGACGTAACCAGATGCTTTGAAACGGACGGCTTCGGTAAAGCTCGAATCGACCTTTCTTGAGAAAGCAAGGTCGCCGTCGGTTGCGCTGGAACGTAGGACATAGCCATGGTCTGCATTCCATTGCTTGAGAAACAGTTGATAATCATTTGAGTCAGAATTCCTTTGTTGGATGGTCATTGTATGGGAAGGCCCCATTGTCCCAATACCAACACTGCCGGCAGCGTCGATGATGAAGCGCTCTGTGAAAGTGCGTGCGGTGCCGGCCGAAGTCGCCGGCGACGTGGCAACCATAAATCCACCATTGCCGAAACGCAGGCGCTCGGCACCGTAATTGCCAGTTGAGTTTCCAGCACTGTCGGTATGCCCCCAAATAGCTGGTCCATTGACAGAGTCCGAACGAAGCAGGGCGACATTTCCAGCGGAACCGGAATCCTCCACCCGTAGCCCCTTGCCCACACCGTAGATATGGATCGATTCAGTTGGACTTGTCGTCCCAATACCAACGTTGCCACTTCTTTGGATTGCCACTAGGGGTGTCATGGAGTAAGGAGCAGAGCTGCCCGATTTCTTGATAAACGAAAAAGCGACAGGACCAGCATCATAGGCGGGTGATACAAAATCCACTTCGGCGTTTCCAGTAAGATAGTTGGCACCAATTTGTCCTCCTGGACTGTTCAAGTACTCGGTGCCGCCAGCGGGATCCCAGTTTACCGTATTAAGATCAAACCCCCTTGTTGCTCTCATCCAGCCAGAGACATCCAACTTGTACGCTGGGCTAGTCGTTCCAATACCGACGTTGCCATTCCCATCGAATACAACTTTCGGCGTTGCCGAATGAATATTTAATGCGTTTGCTCCATAAATAAAATTGAGCGAATCTCCCTTGGCGGGTCCGTCGGGGCTGACGCTCCAGACGTTGTAATTAGACGTTGAAGGTCCATGAATAAAAACAAGTCCGTAATCGGGATAGTTTGGATCATTGTATGTACTAGCATAGACCATTGAAGTCAGTGCCCCATTGACCATCATACCTACTCTTCCGTCAACGTAAACTCCGTTGCTTCCGCTAAAAGTATTGCTTCCTAGTTGTAATTTTCCAATTGCACTCGTCGTTCCAATCCCGACATTGCCGGACATGAAAGCCGCCGATTTCGTGCCATCACCTATAACGTGAAACTTGACTGCCGGACTGGTTGTGCCGACTCCTAAATTGCCATCGCTGTTTAGGACCATTTGCTCAGTTAAGACACCACTACTATGTTTCGTCCAAAATTGAATTTGCCCAGAATTGGCTAGAGCATCATCTGTCATTATGATCTCATTATTGGCCCAACCGAACCCCGGTCTATATGAACCAATGCCATAACCACTATCCACGGCTAGAAAACCGCCCGAGGCATGCATCTTTTGACTCGGACTCACGGTGCCAATGCCCACATTCCCAGAGTCATCGATCACCACACTCGAATTCTGTACAAGTTTTCCCGTAGTGCCATCAAACCTGGCAATGGCATTGTCGGTAGCCGAAGCTGGTCCAACGACTTTTCCATCAAGCTGCGTTTGGATTGCACTTGTCACGCCGTTGAGGTATCCAAACTCAGTATTATCCACACCTCCGCCGCCGATCTTGGTCGCATCAACGCTGCTAGGTAAGTCGCTTGCGGCAAGCGTAGTTCCAGACGTTGTGCGGCCATAAGTATCGACAGTGACTTTCGTGTAGGTACCAGCCGTAACGCCTGATGTCGCGAGAGATAGCGTGCCAGTTCCTGTGATAGGTCCACCAGTCAGGCCCGTTCCCGATGCAACGCTTGTCACCGTTCCACCGGAATTAGCATC
>CAILAO010000324.1 GCA_903832105.1 uncultured Pseudomonadota bacterium
AACGCCGCTTTCAAATTTCAAACGATTATAGACTTTGAAACCTTCAATCAGAAGAATGGCTTCTTTAAACCCTCCAGTTGCCGAAACTGTTGTACTCAATACGTCGATTTTCCAACCAATACGGGCCGCATATCGTGTGTACATGCGAAGGAGATCCGAGGCGAATAGCGCCGCTTCCTCGCCACCAGTTCCCGCGCGAATTTCCAGAATGACGTTCTTTTCATCGTTCGGATCTGGGGGAAGAGTTAGCCTAATAAGGTTCGCTTCGGCTGCTTTTAGGTCTATTTCAAGACGATCCATCTCTTCTTTCGCTAGCGCTTTAAGTTCGGAGTCGCTTTCGTTTGTAAGCAGATCCTTTGCTTCACCTTGCGCCTTGATCAAACCCTTGTATCCAATATATGCCGCGACAATATCCGCAATGGCCGCTCTTTCTTTTGAGAGTTTCGCGATGTCACGTCCGTCTAAACCCTCTTGAGAAAGTCTACGTTCAAGATCACCAAGTTTTCTTTCGACGTCTTCTAGTTTTTCAAACATGGATCATCCGCCGGCAAAATTGTTACATCAAACAAAAAGGGCCCATCTCCTACCTCAAGCCTTTCAGGCAAATTCAGGAGAAAAAGCCCCTCTACAAAAAATAAAAAAGCTAACCTTTTTTTTGGTACTTTTTATTGAACTTCTCAATACGTCCTGCAGTGTCCACAAGCTTCTGCTTCCCGGTAAAAAACGGGTGGCAGGCGCTGCAGATTTCCACTTTGATTTCTTTTTTTGTGGAGCGCGTTTCAAAGTGATTGCCGCACGCACAGGTTACAGTCGATGTGTCATATTTTGGATGAATGCCTTCTTTCATAATAGCCGTCCTTTATAGTCTTTTTTACCCGTTCATCGACGAGATGAACTCCGCATTAGTCTTTGTTTTCTCAAGTTTGTCAAGCAAGAACTCCATAGCGTCAACAGTATTAAGGGGTTGCAGAAGTTTACGCAGGATCCACATTCGGTTAAGGATTTCTTTTGGCAGCAGGAGTTCTTCTTTTCTTGTTCCGGACTTGTTGATATCAAGCGCAGGGAAAATCCGCTTCTCAACGAGTTTTCTATCGAGGTGAAGTTCCATGTTGCCGGTTCCCTTGAATTCTTCGAAAATCACCTCGTCCATCCTGGAGCCGGTATCGACCAATGCGGTGGCCACGATGGTAAGTGACCCACCTTCCTCGATATTTCTGGCAGCTCCAAAGAAACGCTTTGGCTTATGCAGGGCGTTGGAATCAACACCGCCCGAGAGAATCTTGCCTGATGGCGGAACGACCGCGTTGTAAGCCCTGGCAAGCCGCGTGATCGAGTCGAGAAGAATAACGACATCATGCTTATGTTCCACGAGACGTTTTGCTTTTTCTATAACCATTTCAGCTACTTGAACGTGCCGTTGGGCGGGCTCGTCAAAGGTCGAACTGATCACTTCACCTTTAACCGACCGTTCCATATCGGTGACTTCCTCTGGACGTTCGTCGATTAACAGAACAATTAATACTGCCTCAGGGTGGTTTTTAGCAACCGCGTGCGCTACAGCCTGGAGAAGCATTGTTTTACCGGTTCTTGGGGGGGCAACAAAGAGCGACCTTTGTCCCTTCCCAACGGGAGCCAGGAGATCAATGATCCGCGTTGAATAGTTGTCATGTGTAAATTCGAGATTAAACTTTTCCATTGGGTAGAGTGGAGTTAAGTTGTCAAAAATGATCTTTTCGAAATTTTGCTCGGGACTTGCGCCATTCACAGCCTCGACTTTAAGCAGTGCAAAATAACGTTCATTATCTTTAGGTGGCCTAATCTGACCCGAAACCGTGTCGCCAGTCCTAAGATTGAATCGTCTGATTTGCGATGGGGATACATAAATGTCATCAGGACCTGGTAGATAGTTGTAGTCAGGTGCTCTTAAGAAGCCAAATCCATCAGGAAGTGTTTCCAGGACACCTTCTCCATAGATCACACCGCCCCGCTCTGCTTGGGCTTGGAGTAATGCAAAGATGAGTTCCTGCTTACGCAGATTGCTCGCTCCCTCTACGCCAAGTTCTTTCGCGATGTTGTTGAGTTCGGAAATTTTCCGTTCTTTCATTTCTTTTAGATTGATTTGAGGGACGTCTTCGCCGTGAGGAATCTCGACGACTTCCTCTTCCTTTTCCTTCTCTTTAACTTTTTCTTTCTCGTCCTTTTCGACGAGTTCTTCTTTTTCAATCTTCTCTTCTTTTTCTGCTTTATCGGTTCTGTCCACCGCTGTTCTCTTCCTTGTTGGATTCTGCGTCATAAGTTGGATTTGCCTCAAACTAGTTTGTTAATGATTATTTGGGAAAATTGGCATTCAGGAGAGCATTTGCCGGTTAATGAAATAACGACCTGTGTTAGTTTCCCCTTAAGGTTTTAACGAGCCTAAAAAATAAGGACCTCTGAAGATCTACTCAATCCTAAATGGCACGGAGATAATAATGCCACAAACCTACATTAAGCTCAGATGATCTAATATCTCAAATGTAATCGACATTTCAAGTGTTTTTTAAAAATATTCTGATTTTTCTGTTGAAATTTCCCTAAAAGTAGCATCAATTTCTTTAGATATACCCTAGCTTGGCATCTCGTTCACTGTTGAAAGGGACAAGAATTGCTTCTCCCCCAACTGCACGAGGCGCTCCATTTATGGTAATATTGGAGTAGGATTTCAACCCCTTTTGGGTCGTCAAAAGGCTGAGAACTTGAATTGATAACAGTCGGCAAATCAGACCTTTATGACCCTGTGAAAGGAACGCCGTGATGAAACGGATTACATTAAGTCTTTGTTTCTTTTGTGCTCTTTTTTTCGCCGTACAAGCGAGAGGCCAAGCCACTGAAGAGAGATTTCACGATCTCTTTGTGACTGCGGGTTACGCCACGGCGTTCGGTGCAGCACTCGGTGCAGCGTTTTTAAGTTTTACGCCAGATCCTGCAAGCGAACTACGCTATGTGGCAGTTGGCGCTTCCCTCGGATTTATTGGCGGAAGCGTTTTAGGTTCCTATATCATTTTCTCCCCGATGATTTCCTTTAATCAAGACCAGGGAGAAAGGGAGAACTCTCGACTTTTGGCCGAGGGTGTGAGGCCTGCCCCTCAAAAGAAAGATCTCCGACTCACTAATTTTGGGGACCCATCTGCTGATCGCAAGCTCATTGTTAAGCCGGTCTACAACGTAGCGACAAGGCAGCTTACAGCCGTAGAGGGGACGATTACACTACTGCGATTTTAATGTTTCTAGTTTATTATCCTGAGGCTTAGGGCGTGGCCGCGCCAACGGATGTCTAACACATAACCTTTGAGGATTCTGACATGAACACGAGCAATACCTCTTTTGACATTGATGCATTGGTTTCACATTCCGTTGAGACTCGTCTTCTCGATAACCGCGTGGTTTTTATTTCCGAGGGAATTAATGCCGCCGTTGCGAAGAAAACCATCGCAAGTCTTCTTGCGCTCGACTATGAAAGCCCGATAAAGCCGATCACAATTTATCTCAACAGTCCTGGCGGTGAGGTTAATAGCGGCTTTGCAATATTTGATGCTATTCGGTTTCTTAGATCGGAAATCCGGATAGTGAGTGCCGGCTTAACAGCGAGCATTGCGACCGTCATTTTTGTAGCTTGCAAGAGGGAGTATCGTTATTCATTACCCAATTCGAAGTTTCTGATTCATCAACCGCTCATCCCAGGCCAGATTTACGGCCAGGCCTCGGATCTTGAAATTACGGCGAGGGAAATCCTGAAAACCCGCCAGAAGATTAATGAGCTCTTAGCGACC
>CAILAO010000325.1 GCA_903832105.1 uncultured Pseudomonadota bacterium
CGGTGCACCGTTTGCTTCGGTAAGGCGTGCTCCGTAAGATAGGTTATACTCTTCAGCGTGAGAAAAAGGCGCTAGTCCGACAGCACCAATGAAGAAAAATGTTATTGCAAAACTTTTATAGAAAGTATTCATATATCCCCCTTTAATGCTCATCTCTTGTATGATCGGAGGATTTCTTTGAAACTTTAATTAAAGTTCCTAGGTGCTGTATTTGTCTTTATAATAGAGGGGTTATGATCTTCATTCTTTTGATTTTCGAGTCGAGTCCCAATAACGGTGACCGGAATTTGTTAGTGGAACATAATTCACTATTATTATTATGAGTTACGAATAACTGAAAGGGGACACACACCTCATTTGATAGCAGGCATTCGGAGCGTATTTCAGCAATATATATCCGAAATTATTATACGAATCAGTTGCTCCGTGCTCCGTATTTTGAAGGTGACATGTTAGAGTGTGGAGCACATTCAATTCCTTGAGAAATTGATTTCAATCGAAAGTGTTCCAGATAAGGAGCTTCGTTCATTTACTTAAGCCAAATAGAATAGTCGAGTGATTCACCGCCTATTTTATTACAGTCAGCAGGGGATTGATCGCGAATACAATCTGTACCTATGATAAACGTTCCTGACTCATAAGTTCTTGCGAATCCAGCGTCAAAATCCATGTCATTAGCCAACGCACTGTCGTGTGTATTTCCCAACCCGCAATATGAATTCTCTGTGCAACTTGAACTATGAGCTGTGCCATATAATCTGACAGTATCAGAGTTGCTTCCATAAGTCATATTCACTTTTAAATCGCCAGAATCCTTAACTATGGGTTCGTCGCTAGAGAGCGCGGATGTGTTATTGCTATTCGTCGAACCATTCGTAATTGTCGTTTGTGCAGTACTATTTAAGAAATAGTATAACGTATTGGAGGAAGTAAGATTCCAAACACGCCATGAAATACTTTGGCCTTCTTCGTGAACATTGACCAAAATTTTTGAAGCGCTTAGATTTTTAAACACTGTGGCATTTTTGTAGTCGCCGGATAAGGCGTTATTTATCGAACCTTTCTCAGAGGTATTGCTCTGCCAAAAGTTCGTATTCTTGTATCCTAAGACATTGCCGTCGTTAGTATCAATATTCATCACAAGCGTCCATCCCCCGCCATCAGTACTCATATCACAATAAACTTTAACTTCTGAAAGTGGACCTGCGCCATCCGTATCTATCCAATAAAGACCATCGCCCTCATTTCCATAAAGGCTTGATTGGCGATATTCATTGCAGCTTTGTGCAAAAGAATTATTGTAATATCGAAAAGCACCAGATTCTTTTTTAAGACTGTAGTAGATAGATCCATTTTTATTTAAAGAGTACCAATTTGTGCCATCTGTAATCAGCGTAGTTGAGGCAAATGGTTCACATAAGACCATGTGAACTCTGCCATCAATCATATCACTACCACTTCTCACGATAATTATATCTGATGAACCCACTCTACTTATGTTAAAGGAGAAACCTGAACCTGCCGAATTTGCGAGAGGCAAAGTAATAGTAACGGCATTAGATGCAAGAATCACTTTTTTGTTATCCCCAGGGGCAACGACCGTATAATTGGCGGTAACATTCGTGATAGCAGAGATTATTTCGATAGGATATGTCCAGCTAACATTTCCGTTAGCGTCACCAGTCAATATTTTGCCTGCTCCTTGATTTCCATCGATATACTGAAGAGTCCCCTCAACATCAAGCTTTGCACTTGGCGATGCCGTCCCAACGCCGACGTTACCGGAATCGTCAATAACAACACCCGAATTTTGCATAAGTTTCCCAGTAGTACCATCAAATCGAGCAATGGCATTGTCGGTCGCTGAAGCTGGCCCCGCGACTTTTCCATTAAATTGTGTCTGAACGGCTGATGTGACGCCATCGAGGTATCCAAACTCAGTATTGTCCACACCTCCACTGCCGATCTTGGTCGCGTCCACGCTGCTAGGTAAATCGCTTGCGGCAAGCGTGGTTCCAGATGTTGTACGTCCATAAGTATCGACCGTGACTTTGGTATACGTACCAGCGGTAACACCGGATGTTGCGAGAGATAACGTACCGGTTCCCGTGATAGGTCCGCCGGTAAGGCCGGTTCCAGACGCCACGCTTGTAACAGTTCCACCGGAATTGGCATCGCTTGAGCACGTCCAATTCACGCCTGACATTTTTAAAATTTGCGTGTCGGAGCATCCAGCAATCTTGGCTGCGGTCACAGCACCGTTAAGAATCTTTGTCGTCGTTACGACGTCAGTGGAAAGACCTTTAGGTTCGTAGGCGGTATCGTGATCGTGGGAGGATGCGGATTTGAGAGACAAGGCGTCAAACACTGCGTTTTGGCTCGGGGCTTTATCTGTCACGGAATCAGTAATTGCATCACCTACAGCATCGGTTTTTGCTCTTGCATCAGTATAGTAAAGGTTTGTACCTTCTGTGATGTTTGTGCTTGTGAGAGTCACAGCACCTGTTAACGTGTTAACGCTCGATACGGGAGCTGAAGCTTGATCTGTCCAC
>CAILAO010000326.1 GCA_903832105.1 uncultured Pseudomonadota bacterium
TAAATTCAAAGACGTGCATTGAATGGCTCTGGGTTAAGGTTGAAATCCCTGAAAAACTTAGACTTAATCATTGTCATAATCTTATGGTTTCAACGTGATCTCTTTCGGAAGACTTTTACTTGATCACACACTTCGCCGTATTTCTCGTCGAAGTTTAGCGAAAAAGCTCTACGCTTCAAGAAAGAGATCACGTTGAAGTCTCAAGTTCTAAGACTATGAGGACGTATACTTTAACCCAGTGTCATTCAGACGTGCATTTACTCTTCATCGTCATAGGTTGGCTCTGGTTCATATTCAGTCTCTTCGTAATTTTCTTCCGGGTCCTGCTCTACTGGTTGTTCTTCAAGTATTAATTCTTCTTGTTCTTGCGGGTTAGTCTGCGAATTTTCGGTAGACGGCTCTGTTGTCGTTTGTTCCGTTGTCGTTTGTTCTGTTGTTGGTTCGGTCGTCGGAGTGGGTGTAGGAGTTTGACTTAACTGTTCAGTTGCAGCGCTAGATATTTCACTTTCCGGTTGGGGAGAATCTGTTTTGGCAGGATCTTTCGAATCAGAACTACTTGGTGTTTGGGCTATGGCAGAAATATCTCCATAAAGAATTTTGCCGGCTGATGTTGCAGCACCGAGAGGACTCGGTTGGGCACCTTCTGTCACCATTTTCCCGATTTTATAAGAATCTTTGGCGGCAGTCCCTAAATCTTGAAGACCCTCAACTGGATCACTCGAAGGCGTTTTTAGAGCATCTGAAGTTGCGCTAAGAATCGTCTTGTCTGGACTCATGTCCATGGCCACTCTCCCTGGAAGCGTCAATACGTCAATAGCTACTTTTGCAGATGTCGGAACATCTGGACTCGAATTAAATGCGTTGAAGGCTGCTCTTGGGGCTTCCACGACCATTCCTGCCGCTGCTCCAAAGCGAGAGAAGAAGGAAGCGTCTGGATCTCGCACAACATCACCTAGTGACTGAAGTTTATCGGTCGCTCCCGCGAGTTTCAATGCAGGGCCATTTCCTTTGCTTAAAGCAACGAGATTCTGATAATAGGGATCGAATTTTTCCACTAAATTGAATGTTGTTGGATAAAATGACTTTAAATGAGCTTTAGTATTTTGCATGGAGCTATGTTTTCGGATGTCAGGAGAAATCTTCTTGTCCATTGAAATCTGAGCGGATTTTTCATCGTATGCCGCCGTTTTGTTGCAATAATAAAGATAAAGCGCTTTATTAAACGCTTCTTGACTATAAATCTCTTTATCAAGAGTGGAAGTTTTTAAATCTCCAGAGTTGTTCGTGAATGCGCTACCAAAAACGCCATCAAAGTCTTTTTTTGTCCCGTTTTTTAGATTGTTTGTGACGCGAGTCATTGGTTTTTTTCCAAGAGTAACCGCTAGGTCATAAACAGCAGCCTTGCGATGTTGCGTGATCACATCTGAAAACCATGCTTGTCCAACTGCGTCTCTTATTTTCGCAATTTCATCAACTTGCTTACTATTGATCGAAATCATCCCGTTAGGTGCGCGGGACAATCTAGGAAGATAATTCACGATAAATGAACTAAAATTGTCGGAAACAATACGTTCGATTTTTTCACGATCAGGTGGAGTCACAATCAAAATCGCAAACTGTGTATTTGTCGTTGCTTGTTTGTTGGGAGTGTCACTTGGAATTCCAACGAGTGCGAGACATGAAGTGGCGTATAGTCCTTTTGCATTTTCAGCAAGAGACTTGATTTTTTGAGGATCTGCCAAAGCAATCGAGGCGCGTGCACAAAACTTGGGAGCGCTTTCACTGATCACGACCTGTCCGCCGTATTCTGCAAATATTTTCACGAAATTTTCCGGGAACGCCCCCAGTGTGTTAGTAACCTTTGCCTTTAAAACCGCCTTTTTACTTTCGCCAACATTCCCGACAAATTGAATCATGTTGTTAAGAGACGAATCAGTTAATCGAAGGCTGCTCTCAGCCGCGCATTGTGGTACGTCTTTTTGTGTCCCCGTATTGTTAGGTTTCGATGTTTTGTTTGAATTGATACAAGCGCCAAAAGATAAGATCGCTATCAACGAACAAAAGAGACATCTTTTAGAGTTGGTCATAATTCCCCCCGAATACACGTCACTTTTAAATGGACACTTCTTCTTCCTGCCTTTTCGGCATTTTTGAGGAAAAACCTTAGTTTTTTTTATCTAAGGGTTATGTAAAAGCATAATGAAAAATAAAACTGATGCTTTCGCATAATTTTTAGCTAATATTTCATAACTTATGAAAGGACATTTTATGTTAACTCAAAGAGATAAAGAAATACTCCTATTTATCAATGTTTTCGGCAAAACTTACTATGAAGTTTTAGGGCAAACATTCTTCAATAATGACAAGGTAGCTAGGAACAGAATAGACAAGCTAATGAAAGAAAAAACTATCGGATATTTAAGCACCGGCTTAATGTCTCCACGCAGAGTTTTAATCTTGGGTAGCAACGCCAAAGAGTACTTACATAAAGAGCTTGGTATCGATGTTAAAAGACCGAAATTAACAAATACGACTATCGAACACGGCATCATGGAGCAGATAGTTTATTATCATCTTTCGCAGATAGGCGAAGTTGAGAGAACAACAGTTGC
Organism: uncultured Pseudomonadota bacterium; assembly: GCA_903832105.1. Classification (GTDB taxonomy): domain Bacteria; phylum Bdellovibrionota_B; class Oligoflexia; order Oligoflexales; family CAILAO01; genus CAILAO01. The sequence goes on from CAILAO010000326.1 coordinate 2,613, forward strand.
CGAGCATAGAAAAGTACTCAAGCATGTCCCTGATATGATTTACACGACAAAGAAAGGCTCGCGCGTTTTTATTGAAGTTGAAACAACCAAAAAATCAAATCCACGATATATAAATTTGATACACAAAATCAGAAAAGAAAATTTTGATTATCTGTTTTATATTTTGCCAACAAAGCAGAGAGCAGAGAACATGATGACAGCTTTGCCAGATTGGCATAAACTGCGATTTATTGACATCAACACGCTTGTTGCTGAGATTAAAGAGCGTGGAGTATTTAAAGCACTCAAGCAAGACATACCAGAACCAAGAAAACCAAGACAAGAAGTTCCAAAAGAGCAAGAACAAAAAGA
>CAILAO010000327.1 GCA_903832105.1 uncultured Pseudomonadota bacterium
ACGGGAAGTTTTGCGAGTTGGTATCTTACGCCCGCAAAGAGAGCAGGCGTAGTCGTGGTCTGCGGTGTATCGGATAAGCTCGGTTGGGTGTAGTCGGGTGCTCATTAGTTTGCCACCTTCTCGGCTTGGTCAATAATAGCTCGGTCATACCAACCGACCCATTGACTAGCTAAAGTGCCATTTACCCATAAGTGAATAGTTAACTCTTCTTCTTTAGGTGTTAGCTTCTTACCTAGTAATTTCATTAGCTGGTGGAAAGCTTCACTCTCTTTAGCTACTTGCTCAGCTCTTTGAGTGTCTAAGTATTCTTTGTGTGAGTTCATTAGATAGTCCTATCGTCTAGTTATGTAAGCACGACCGAATTATTGTTAGCTCACATTCCATTTAAAATGCCTATCACCAGCTAACCCGCGTTCTGGGCAACTTCAAGATCTACTTTTACGACTTGTTGATATTTATACCGAAAAATTAGATCGTTATTCCTGGCTCGCCATGGCTTTAATGACCACACGACGTTCCTTTGCATTATACTCTGGAACCTGTGTGTCTTGGGAAACGGCATTCTCGCCAAATCCCACGCCGACAGTTCGCTCTTCATCGAAGCCTAGATCGTTAATAAAGAACTGTCTAACTGTTGCGGCCCTCTGATAAGATTCAATCTGGTTTTGTTCTGCCGGGCCATTAGCATCGGTATAACCTTCGATCAAGAGAAGCGACAGTCTCATGTGCGCAAACTCTTCAGCGGCTTCGCGAAGCCTTTTTATGCCATTCTCTGAAAGTTCATATGTGTAGGGAAGCGCCTTCGGATCATCAAACAGCTCGCGATAGTCGAAGCTAATCGTTGGGGCGATCATCTGACGAGGCTCAACTTTTACGTCTGGAATTTTTGCCATATCCCCAGCCATGACTCCTGGAAACTTCGTGAAAACGGCCCTCGACGCCGCCGAACCTTGAACAACAATTTTTGCAATTGAATACGTTTCTTCGACTTGTACTGCCTTTAAAGTTCCAGTTTCGATCCAAACCTGCCCTGAAGCTTCTCCCGTTTTCGAATTGACAGGGGATGCGCGATAACTTTTAAGAACGGATTCCTCGACTAATCCATCTTTAGACCCGACCTCAATAGCTACTAAGTCGGTATCCTTCGCCTGGCCGAAGAAATGCAGGATTGCATACATTCGATCGCCCTGCTTTAGAAGGCTATTGGTCCCTGCGTATGCTGTCGCATTTGTCGGATCAATAGACGATGAGTTTGCGATCAGCAAAGTACATATGCCGAGGAGGACACACGCCCAAGTCTTCTTCCGCATGCAAGATGCTATTACTGTCATCGATGTCATAAGTCACCCTTCCTTATGGTCTCTATAAACCTCAGAGGGAGGTTTCAAATACGACGCTCTACGGCTACTATCGGACGCCTTTGAAAAAAGATTAGACAGTTGGAAAAGTGGGCAATTTTTGCCTAATCACAAAAGTAAAAAAAAGCCCTAACTTCCATGAGCAAAAGAATGTTTTTTGCTAAATTTGACACGCCTTCATAGGTACCGTAACCTGAAGGAATATGGACGAGTTAATCGCAGCGAAAAGACGAAGCCTTGACTATTTAAGGGCTCACAAACCCCTTCCCTTGATAAAAATTCTTGCTCAGGAAAAGGACGCACCGCGGCATTTTTTGGATCACATTTCTAAGCCACGTCCACCAGAAGTTCTTCACATTGTGTCCGAAATTGCATCGCCAACTCATGTTCCAATGATACCTAAGTCTCTGTCACTGATTTCGATGATAGAAGAACTCGACGTCACAGCAATCTCGATAAAGACGTGGGATAAACCAGGCTTTTGCAGCGAGGAGTGCCTAGAGAAATTCTTCTCATCCCTTATAAAAGAAACATCAAAGCCAATCTTACTGAACGATCTGATTATCGATGAGTATCAAGTCTATCTCGCCAGAGCCCTTGGAGCTGATTCATACACGCTGTACCCAGGAATTATTGATACTGCAGAACTTCAATATTTTATAGAAATCGGTCGCGATCTCAATATGGAGGCATGGGTTTCAGTCCGGGATGAAACGGTTTTGCCTTTGGCTCTAAAAACCGATGCCAAAATTCTCGCACTTCAGCAAGATATTCTTACTCAATATGTTTCAAAACAAGACTTCCCGAATATTATTGACAACATTCGAACGTCCAATGCCTATCTTGAAGCGCCGCGAATCATAGCTGTTGAAGAGTCCTCATGCGGAACGATCAAAACCGAGGAATTAAAATTGTTTGCTTCAACCGGGATAGAAGTGCTTCTCACAAGCTTACGTTGTACACCTACGGAGTCTATTACCCATAACAGGTCGTAAGCAATATATTGTATTTTTTTTAATACATAACAGGGCGTGTACTCAATTGGCTTGAAAGCTTTGTCAATCTTAGGTTTCATCTTAATCTTCGACTTATAACTTTAACGTGATCTCTTTCTAAAA
>CAILAO010000328.1 GCA_903832105.1 uncultured Pseudomonadota bacterium
ACCTCACGACGGGCATTCCTTTCCCAAAGCGAGCGATACCCCTCAAGAAACCATCAGCGGTCAAGACACTCCGCGATCTCGGAACGCTGCAACAGCCTTTTCTCTTTCTTCTCCGTGTCGTTCGGGAGGATCGCTATGAGAAATACACGATCGAAGTTCTCAACCGGTACATCACACTTTCTCCGGCGCTGAGCGGACAGTTCGTCATCGTGCAAATCCACCTGGTTGATCAGTGGATGCGTGTATGGCAGGAACGGGGAAATCACACAGCACTCCTTCTGCCCCGTCGAAAGTTTTCAGTTGGAAGCAACAATTACGGTCGACGAAAAAAACAGGTGTAAACGTTCATATGGCGGTAGCTGTCGATTTACTATAAATGCACTGAAAAGTGTAAACGTTTATTTGGCGGCCAGCCATTACACTGTTATCGCTGAAATGTTTCTACGAAATGTCCATCTCACCGCTCGTTGACCTCGCATCACTTTTTGCTCAATTCCTTGCCAAAAACTATGGAATCAACCGATGATATTTTGGGAATCACACCTAAGTTGTAATCCAAACTGCAACATCCTTTCTTTCTTCAGAGGATGAGCAAAGCATAGAAAAACATGTCCTTTGGGAGCTCGATGAAAACACCATAATTGTGTGGGAACGGTAGTGGAGTCCACTCTACTACTTCCCCCCATCCATCTCATGGCGTATCTGCAAATTTCCCGTCTTGAACGAGAGCGAATTGAAGTCTTTTTATCAGAGGGTTTTCTGCCCTCCGAAATCGATCAGAAATTACAAAAAGCCAGAGGAACAATCGGAAGAGAAATTCAACGCAATAGTTGTACGGGCATAGGCTACAAGGCAGAGTACGCCGATTACCATGCACATCATCGTCGGGCAGTCGCAAATCAGGCGATGAATAAAATTGCAAAAGACGAACGAGTCCGATTGTTCGTTTTGAAAAAACTACGAGCAAGATGGAGTCCAGAAGATATAAGTATCGATCTAAAAAAGCAGGCCATTCTTCCGCAGGCCTGTCCTAAAACCATCTACACATTTGTGAAGAAATATCATCCGGAGTTTTTGCAGTACTTCTCTGTTCTATCCCATAAGAAGCCACGTCCAAAGGGTTCCGGCAAAAAAGAGTTACTCAAAAACAGGCGATGGATTGATGAGCGTCCTGCAGAAGTAAATGAAAGAAAAACTGTCGGCCATTGGGAAGGTGACACCATTGTCAGCAGCTGTCGAAAGAAGGCGATGGCAACATTTGCCGAACGCATGTCTGGCTACTACATGGCAAAGAAAATGGAGGATCGAACAGCTTCGACATTTCGTAGTGCGGCGGTATCACTATTCGGCCCGCTTCCCCAAGAAGCAAAGAAGAGTTGTACCAACGATAATGGTCCTGAATTTGCAGAGCATGAGCTCATGGAAAAGGAACTAAAAATGACCATGTATTTTGCCAATCCTTATCATTCATGGGAACGACCAATCAACGAGAGAACTAACCGAGAGCTCCGAAGGTTTTTTCCAAAGGGAGTGAACTTTGCAAACATTGAAGAATGGGAGCTTGACTGGGCAATCTCTCTCATCAATCATAAGCCTCGTCAGCGACTCAACAACCGGTCACCACACGAGGTGTTTCACGAGCTGATAAATGTTGCAGTTTGAATTACAGTGTACGGCTCCTCTTCTATTGAAAATTCTTCATAATTCATAATTATTGCTTGGAAAGCTTGTCGGAAATTTCAGAATCAAATTTTTCCAGAGTGAATAACCCTGTGCCTCACCCACTCGCTGCGGCTCGGGATTCGAGCACAGGGCATGCCTCACTATTCCAGTGAAAACATTTTTAGCTGAATTTCCTCTGGCTTCCTCCCTTGGTTGCGGATGTAGTTCTCGATTGTTTTGCGACTGCCGCGATTACTAATCGTGCTGACGTAGTAACCGTCTGTCCAGAATTCTCCACCCCAGAGTTGGGATTTTATCTCAGGTAATTTAAGACAAGATGTGGCTGTGAGGGTTTTAATCCACCGGATAACCTGCCCTGCAGAATATTTTGGCAGAAATTGGCAGAGAATGTGGATGTGATTCTGATCGAAACCAATTTCGTGGATATCAATTGCGAAACGTTCCTTGAATCCACGGAGTACCTCTTTGATAGTATCGATCACTTGTGGATCCAGAACTGCTCTTCTGTACTTGATCGTCAATTGAATGTGATAATTGCACTCGGAAACGTTGTGGTACCAGCGCCAGATGTCATGCGTGATGTCGGTCATACCCAGATTGTATCTGTTTGTTGTTTCTGTTTTGGAATATGGTG
>CAILAO010000329.1 GCA_903832105.1 uncultured Pseudomonadota bacterium
GAGAACTACGATTAATTCAACTGGTGCAATCACAAAGGGAGCTGAAGCACGCATCCATGAACCCCACGCGGTTCTTCTTGATATGTTACCTTCGTTCCAAATTATTGTTGAGTGATATTTGAAACCTATTTTCTTAGCTATTGAGGTTAAATCTGCTCCTACGCTTTGTTGCCCGTTCTTGTTTTTGTCGAGAGGAATGTTTAAACAGAAACGGCCATCTTTTTTTAACCATTCAAAACAACGTGACATCCATTTTCTACTAAACTCTAAGTAATCTTCGTAAGAAATTTTGTCGTCATGACTGTTGTATTTGATATCTACATTGTAGGGTGGAGAGGTCACAATAAGGTCTATGCTTTCGTTTTCTATGGCTTCAGTTTTAATTATATTTTCATGAAAAATCCAAGCCGAATTCGCGTGAAAATATGGTTTGACTTTGCCTATTTTCGTAGTTTCCTCTGGCCGAATAATGTTTGTAGTTTCCGCAGGGGTCTCGGTGGAACATTTTTCAAAAACTTCGCATTGTCTGCCGTTTTCTGGTAATTCTATATTTGGAGGATACGTTTCTAAAATAGGAATTTCTTGTTTCTGTTCAATTGATTCTACTTGCAAGCCACCGTTATTCTTACTTATCGTGACTTGAGTTCCAACGGGGAATCTTTGTTTTAGATAATCTGACCATAAACGTCCATATTTGTCAACTTTGGCGGGTGAATTATTTAGTTTGGTTTCAAAAGGAGCTGTAAATTCTCCCATAATCTCCGCTCTGTTTTTGGCGGGAATTTGGACGAATCCTAATTCCACTTCTTTTCTCTTGAGCGCCTTTGTAGCCATTGACACCAATTCTGCTATCGTGTCATCATAGCTATTAAATTTAATCTTAATTTCCGATTCTTTACTATCTCATATACAGAGAACTGAAAATTCTTTCTATATGGAAGAAAATTACCAGTCTTGAAGGCACAGTTAGTTCTGTTTTCTTTTGTACTTTAATGGCATATTTGGATCCTAAGATCCAACCTGTGCAGAAAACATAGAGGGGGATGTTCCACACAAACCTATTTGGAGCCTATTAGAATATCTATGCTGAAACCTATAGGGGGAGGTCGAAAACCCTAAGAGGGGTAGGTCAGTTTGGAGTTTTTTGCTGTCATTAGCATGTTGAAATTCAGTGCTTTAAATAAGGGGGCTATAGAAAAAAAGAGTAGCTGGTCACGCGTAGTCTAAAAAGGCTAATGAGCAATAAAAAAAAACCTAAATTCAGTTTCCTGCAGGTTCTAAACGTGACAAAAAAGTCCATTGTTGTTCTATATGGTACGACAATCTTATATGGGTCAAAGCGGCTAGTATGGTTCCCCACATATGCAACTCGGCAACGAAATATTTGCGCGAGTGAAGAGCAAAAGAAGCAGAGATTACGGTTTACCGTACACTCCAAAGACAGATTACAGAGTAGGAGAAAAGTTTCATCATAGTCAATACGGTACAGGAGAAATTATTAAAGTAGAGCCTATTGCTCCTAAAGATCAAGCTTTAGAAGGCGGCGCTACAATATTTGTTAAGTTTATTGTTAAGGATGAGCAAGGTAATAACGTGA
>CAILAO010000330.1 GCA_903832105.1 uncultured Pseudomonadota bacterium
CCACTTTTGGGGTAAACGTCGGGAAATCGTCAGGAAAATTATCCCATTTCTGGGGTCGAATCCTTGTTAGCAGGTCTTTCTCAACATCACAAGTGAGCGGGTCGTTCTCCACGCGAACGAGCGACCCGCTCACAACCGCTTGCAGCCGACCTCGAAGACTCGGCGGCTGAAGCGGAGCGTGAGCGGTCTTTCTCAATGTTGCAAGTTAGCATGTCTTTCTCACCTTGATTCGGGGGTCATGTCATAAATCCGTTGATGCTTCTATTGACAGATAAGACATAAAATGTAGGGGTGACACAAAAAAATGAAGAAGAAGAGACAAGAAGAAGAGGCGATAACTTATAGAAAGGTGTGAAGAGATGAACCAGTCTATTCGAATCGAGTGTCCCCACTGTGACAGCAAGGATTGAGTGAAAAATGGGCAGCGCGAAAACGACACCGAACGCGATCGATGTCACGCCTGTCGCCGGAGTTTCCAAGGGGAGTATACGTATCGAGCCTGGCTTCCTGACGTGCCCCAACAGATCGAGAGCCAGACGCTGAATGGGAGCGGCGTGAGAGACATTGGTCGCCATCTCGGCATCTCAAAAGATACCGTCGTGGCGGCACTCAAAAAAAGAGCCCGCCGAGGTCAATGTCGCTGATGCAGACTCCCTAAAAACGCAAGCCTCCTGCGGCATTGAGGTGGAGCTTCGGACGGAAGCCGATGAATGCTGGAGCTCTGTGGAGAAGAAGTCAAACCAGCGGTGGACGTGGTATGCCATTGATCGGAGCAATGGCGTGATTTTAGCCCACCAGAACGGTCGACGGACTGATGATATGTGTGAACACCCGGTCGCCAAATTGGAGATGTTCCCGATTGCAGCCTACGATACTGATGATTGGCACGGTGACACCGAAAAACGCGCTGTTTTTCTAAACATGAAGATATCCATGATCACGTGATTGGCCTGTACATTGAACAACGTTATTATAAAAAGAGGGACTATGCTCAAGCTGCTTGATCAACGGATTAAAGACATGACTCCATTTTGCTTCTGAACTTATAGCAAACCCGTTTCAATTGCTTGAGCCAGTACTCATTCTCATGACCATCTTGTTGAGCTTTCTGAATTAACGCTCGTTCAAGTCCAGGGCTAATCGTAGGATCTTGAATTTGTCTGAAATTGTCGATAAAGTTTTGTACCGTGTGATTATTAGACAAATCTATTCGGTCGAAAAATGCTGAAATTTTGTCAAGAATGGTTTCACGGTCATTCGTAAACTGGACAATCATCGGGGGAGAAAGTCGCTCGCCAACCCGGACTCCTGCTAAACGTGGTTGAATTCCCGGCGCAGTCTCATGGCGCATAGTCATCCGCAGCCAACCTTCAAGGGTATCGAGATTCGAACAGTTTTGCTCAAGATAGGATTTAACACACGTGAGTACTTGCATTGAAATATCATGAGGATAAGAACTGGAACTTGTTTTGCTCTCCAATTGTGGAAGTGAAAGAAATCCGTAATTGCCATGAGCATCATCATTCACATACAAGCAACGATCTTTCCAAACATTCAACTGAACCTCACACTCCAGTTGGTTAAATACCTGTTCTGCAATAATATCTCTTTGCTTGACCCCAGGGTAGGTAATTTCGGTTAACAGTTCATCAATGATAGCCCGTTCTTTGTCCTGACCTTTGAAGGCAATCCGATGGAAATGTTCCAAAATATCTTTATCAATATCCGTCTTCCCGTATTCTGTCTGAATCTCGTAATCGCTAAACAAGATGTAACAGAGAGACAATTTTTGATCTCGTCCGGCGCGTCCGGCTTCCTGCACAAATCCTTCCAGTGAACTGGGATAATTGATATGCACGGTAAAGCGAACATTGGGTTTGTCAATCCCCATGCCAAAGGCTCTTGTGGCTACCAGCAAATGCAATTTGTTATTGATAAAGTCTTCCTGATGTCGCATCGAATCTTCTTCAATCCGTTTGTTATCGTTCTCTTCATCTCCTGATCCAAGAAATGTACCTGCACGAATATTCGAAAGCATGGTATCGGATTGAATCACGGAGTCGAGATAATCATATATTCCGACCTGACTACTCCTGTCAGACTTATACTGGTCGGTTACTCCGAAGTACCAGGAACGGTGAGGACAGAAGATAATTCCGGCATTGGTATAATCGTTGTTAAAAAATGAGTTCGCATCGAAATTTTTTAACGCCCAAACAGCATATTGCGGATCAGCGTGATACCGAGCTAGCGTTTGTGGAAGTGTTTCGAGAATCTTTTGGAGTTCGAGTTTTTTGGCGGCACTAATATGTTCTTTGATATCAAAAATACTGGTATACTGATTGAGTTCTACGAATTCGACTTTCACGATTCCGAATTGCAATTCTTCTCGATTCGTCGTCTCAAAACGAACAATCGCATCTTC
>CAILAO010000331.1 GCA_903832105.1 uncultured Pseudomonadota bacterium
CATATCAAACCCGTAGGTAATTTTGGGAGGAGTGATTCCGGAAGCCTGATGTTCTTAAGTTGCTGGCTCTAAAAAACTCTAAACGCATCGAGCGGCTCTATGGCCAGCAATCACCTGATCGTCTAGTTTGGGTTCCGACTTCGAAGCAAGAAGAACCACTACGCGTGAATGGCTATCACACTGAAAGCATATGATAATTAATTTTTCATGTCCGCTTTACCCTCAATGTGGGTATTAAATAGTTAGAAGGTTCCAAAGGGTCTGAAGGTAATCTGACTAACCGGCTGGGTTCTCACGGGCTTCACAGTACGATTAACAGCTCAGTGCGAATGGCTATAGTATTAACATCAGATGATAAATAATTTTTCATGTCCGCTTTACCCTCAATGTCGGTTCTATATAGTTAGAAGGTAATACAGGTAATGCAGGAACTACCGCTGACCGAAAGTCTACTATGGGGCGATAGGCGCATTTCCTTCATTAAAGGAAAAAGAAATCTTTTTTCATAAATTAATTACCATGGAGGCAACAATGTTTAAAAAAATAATTGCAGAAATGGCCGTGGAAATTAAGGAGGTCGAAGATGATCTCAGTCGCTTGCGGGATTCATTGTTTGACCTTGCTTCTCGGTTAATCAAAAGCGAATCGAAAAGAGTGGGGGTTGACCCAGACAGGTGGCTGGTGTTTTGGGATTCCTACGGAGGCCTGTGCATTACGGAGGATTTTGAACACGCTTGCTCTTATCATTTTACGCGTATTTTGGAAATGCTCAACTCGTTGCCTGACGGAGCTGGGTATGATGGGTTAATCCTCGCAATTACACAAACATCGCCCGTTGAATATTTCCTTGGTGATGACAGGTATTTTTTCAACATAAGTACGGGAAAAGCATTAAGCAAAACCGTACCAACTGGGGGGGAGGAGAACCATGGATAAGAATTCAGCAATATTGAAGAGGCTATCACAGAAGTTGTTTCAGAAGCTTCTAAGATTGGAGTTGAATAGATTGGAAGTAAAAGTAAGACAATGGCTTTTGTGTTGGGATAGGGATTATGGACCTTTTGTTAAGCCACTGACAAAGAAGCTCACGATGCCTTATCCATTGGATGGTTTTCTCTCTGAGTTGGCAAAGATCCCCGATGGCAGTGGCGATAAGGGGTTATTGTCTGCCTTGATGAGAATCGAAGATTTCCCAAATAGTTGTTCAGTCTTCACTTACGAAAAAGAGCGAGCCACATACTGGCCAAGGTCAACCAAGTTGGAAGTTGCAATGAGTCTAGCCCAGCAACTTTTGTGGAAAGAGCTGAGACGAACAAAGGCACCTCTCCAATATTGGCTTTTGACGTGGCATGACGACCTTGGAGTATGCGTACAGAAAGAGGCTGAATTGCCCGGTGTTGCTTTTAGTTTCTTAGACACATTAAAAGCTTTCTCTATTGTTGCAGATGATTCTGGGGAAGTACCAAGATTGACGACAGACGCTAACATTCGGTCAACAACAGTAGAGGAACCTCAGTGGCCTGAGGATACACCAGAAAGCAGAGTCATTGTCGTTATTCCTGCTTAAAACCAGTCACTCGTTGCATCAATCAGAACCGCCTCATTGCTCTGAAGAAATACTTTTCTGACTCTACACGCTCTGCGAAGAGCAACGAATCTGCTACCCACCGAACAGCGTCATTTTCCAAATTGAATTTTCATCCCAAAATCCGAGAAAGCGTTCGAAGAGGAATTCAATCGTCGTCGCGCTGAAGAGAGTGCCTAAAAAAGGTTAACTGAATTATTTCAAACTATTTAAAGGGGAATCCTATGACAAAATCTTCTAAGAATTCGATGAATGTTGATGATCCTAAATTACTTTTCGAAAAAGGCTTAGAACTCATGGACAGCGACTCCGACTCGCCGCAAGTTTTTTGGAAAGCTTTGAAGTTAATTAGACGCTCGGCGGACCAAGGTTATGCCGATGCTCAAGCCGCTCTAGGTCTATTGCATGAAGAAGGCTTCGGGGTTACCCCTGATTACAGAAAAGCCCTTAAGTGGTTTAGACTCGCAGCAGAACAGGGGGTACCTCTTGCTCAAACTGCGATAGGCCTTCTGTATCAGGAAGGCTTTGGAGTTGCCCAGAACTACGAAGAAGCTTTCAAGTGGTTCCGACTCGCAGCGGACCAACGTTATGCTCCAGCTGAAACCAATCTCGGTCTCATGTATATCAACGGCCTCGGGGTTACCCAAAACTACCGTGAAGCTCTCAAGTGGTTTAGACTTGCAGCGGAACAAGGTTTTGCAGACGCTGAAAACAATCTGGGTTTCATGTATTCAAAAGGCCATGGCGTCACTCAGGACCACCAAGAATCCTTTAAGTGGTATCGTCTCGCAGCAGACCATGGTTATGCCGACGCTCTCTCTATCGTAGGTTTCATGTATCTCAACGGAATCGGGATTGCCCGGGACTTCCGGGAA
>CAILAO010000332.1 GCA_903832105.1 uncultured Pseudomonadota bacterium
ATATAACTCCACTTGCTAATACCGTATCGTATCCATACAATTTCCAGTTTTTTGGAGATTGGGCAGCAGGATTGGAAACCCCGTCATAATTTGGTAACTGCATATCATATCTGTTGATGGTCTTAGGTGTTGTAAAAGAATAAGCCAAGTACGCCTTTTGATATTCAGAATTAACAAAAGCTCTTCGATATGTTGCTGGATTTTGATCGAAAGCATAATGAGCGCTATCTCCAAATATGGTGTTTGGCCCAGCAGCACACGCACCACTTGGCGAATTCCACGCTGTCATCACCGGTGTTGCATATTCCGTGTTAAATTTGGCCTGCACATTTGAAATTGTACTTGAATTCGTAACTTCTCCAAGTCGATTATAAATACACGCTCGGTAGCTATAGTAATTTCCCGCCGTTCCTGTGTCCGCATAGATCGTGTTTGAAAAACTTGAGTAGGTTTTTGCAACGGTTCCGCTGGAACAATCTGCTGGAGGCGTCAATCCATCGGCGCGTCTGATATCCACATAGTCAGTATAATATGCAGCATCCGAGTTGAAATTGATCGTGAGCGAAACCTCACCCACATTCGTCCCTGTACTACCGGAAAATGTCGCCAGAGCCGGTGCAGGACTTGAATCCCTCACGAATAAACCCCGAAACTGCGCGTGCGCCGTCGCGCTTGACCACATCAAGACCAGGATAGAAAAACATTTCAAAAAATATTTTCTGTTCATTGTTCAAAATCCTTTAATCCATGTCACATAAACATTCGCACCCATCCGAAGAAACGTATACAAGGTCTTCTTCCCGTTCGTTGTGGCACCATTCGATGGTACAAAATTGAAGGTGAGTTCGCTATGCGTGAACGTGCATGTTCCCGACGTTGTGCCGTTTACAGCAAGAGTATAATTGCCGCCATCCAGCATGTTCGAAAAGGTAAATGATCCACAGGATGCCGAGGTATACTGCGCATTTCCGTTATTCCAATCAATGACTGTACTGCTGCCAGCATCGTACACTCTCGAAAGTATCTGTCCATTGACATCAACTTTCGCCGTCGGTGACGTCGTTCCAATCTCGTCAGTCCCGAATTCGGAGCGGAAAAACTTAACCTCAAGATCCGCCGTCCCCTCAATCGGAGCGCCAGAGACCGTTGTCATCCGGCCGCTATAATATAAGCTATAAGGAACGGCTGACGCCGTTTCGGATGCAGCGACAAACAGTAAAAAAATGCCGTGAACAACACCTCAATCAACGTCAAATTGCGACTTTTTTTCGTACTCATGAAAAATTCTCCTATTTTTCGCACCAAGATCTTCTTTCCCCTTCCTAGGGTCTTTCGGAGGGGGCTGTGTAAAAATTTAATGAAGATCTATTTTATTTAAAACTAGCTGAAAATATTAAGGATTTCATGAAGAAGATCGCTGATTTTTTCTCTATCATCGTGTGTTCCAAGCGTGAAATAATGTATTTTCTAAAAAAGTCCAGTGATTTAAGTTGGTTGGAAATGCGCCGTGTTACAGCAATTAAAGTGGAACAGCCTTTGCACCGTATTATGTAATGGTGGAGGGAAAAATTATGCTCTTTAAAAAAAGTACAGTCTTTTTGGTCGTGATAGGTCTGATCGCTTTCTTTGGTTGTTCTGAGGAGGGTTCAAAAGCGGCACCGAAAAAACAGGCGGTTGTCGGAGGTAGCGACGCCACGGCTCAACAAACGACCGCGGAAACATCAAACCAACTTCCGACGAATACAGGAACAACTACGGGTACTAGCACGATAACGGATACTGGTACGGCCACTGGGGGCGTGACGGAGTCAACCTCTGGTCGAAATCCCATAATCCTTATCACGGGTTGGGGACATAAATTGCCAGGGAATAGCACGCAGCCTATCGTGGATCGGATCATCGCAGACGGCGCTGGGGATGCTTATAACGTTGAATATTCTGACCATTCTGATCCTGACACTGTCAGTAAGGAAATTGCCACAACTATCCAAACGATTTTTGCGAAATATCCAGCCGGTACAAAGTTTGACATGTGGGGGTTATCAACGGGGCATTTTGTCGGTCTTTACGCTATGATGACAAACAACCTGGACAATAGGTTTCAACGTTTTATCGGTTTCTTTGGCATTGCGCATGGTATGGATGCCTTCTATCTTCCGATTATTGGCGAGGCACTCGGCATTAAATTCAACGAAAGTATCACAGGTTACAGCCTAGTTGTGGGAAAAACCTTGACGGAAATTTCACCGTCGTATCGGACGGGAACCAATCAATTTCTCAACGCTTTTTATTCCAAATATGATAGTCGAATCAAAGCCCTAGATAAATGTTCTATATTTTCGCCAGCGGATGGTTTGGTCACCCCCTATGATTCCGGCTCTTTTCCCGATGGGCGGAATTATTCTATTCCAAACTTAAAACACATGGACGGGATCAAAAAGCCTGATCATTACAATGCCCTCGTTAAGAATTGTTACGGAAGTCTTTGGCCAAAACAGTATCCGTAACGAGAGGGGTCAGTTTTGGCCGCCTGGCAAATAGGGGATTCATGTTTTGTTGAATAATTTTGAATAGTTGATCTATTTGTTGCCGAAACTTATCGTTTTTTTACGCTGTTAACGAATTTTTAGTTCGTGATATTGTAATTATATCAACACGGTATGGCAGTTTTTTGCCCGTATCTGTCTTGTTTGCGTAAAAAGCTTATGCAGTCACCGATAAATCAATTGACAGATTTCGCGAACACTAGGCGTGCACTCAATTTAGATCTTCCCACGTTAGGGTTCGCTTTTGCGATCTTGTCCGCAGCGCCTTGTAAACTCGTAATATTTCCAGTGACGCCAATAAAGCAAAAGGGCATTTTACAGATGGGGTTGAGGCCATATTTTTTGCAAATTGGTTGTTGAGGTGCACGCTGACACGATTTCCGTGCGTCCTGACGTCCCCAACGGTCCCATTTTTTGCTACGACTAGAGGAGGCTACGATGGATCTTTCCAATATTTTTGCGGATGTCATGCAACTGCCAATTCCGGCTGAGGAGGCTTTGCCTGAAATTAATACCCATGAATTTGTTAAGGTCGTCGAATCACGCCGCAGCGTGCGTTTCTTTTCTAACGCAGAGATTCCTGACTCTGTAATGAATAAATGTCTGGATTTGGCGTTACTGGCACCCAGTTCATCTAACTTCTGTCCCTGGGAGTTTTACTGGGTCAAAACCCCGGAAAAACGAAAGCAACTCAATTATTGCTGCATGAATTCACCGATTGCAACCGGCGCCGCTGAACTGGTGGTGTGTGTCGTGCGCACTGAAGTGTGGAGACGCAATCGCAGCGCCATGCTCGAAATATTAAAAAAGTCGGAGTTCGCCTGGCCACGATTTATAGGATTTTACTATGAAAAACTAACTTGGATGACGTACATCAGAGGTTACTTGAACATCATTGGTACCTTGAAATCATTGCTTTTGCGATTCTTGCGATTGTTTTCACCGCAGGCTCTGCCGCCATGCAGCCGCAATGATATGCGTCTCTGGGCCACAAAAAGTGGAGCACTAGCCGCTGAAAATTTCATGCTGGCATTGCGAGCGTTTGGGTATGACTCCTGCGCCCTGGAAAGTTTTGATCAAAAACGCACCCGACAATTGTTGCAACTACCAGCAGATGCGTTTGTGATCATGGTGATTGCTGCAGGAAAACGCTCGCCCCGTGATCAATTGTTGGGTCCAAGGGTAAGATTCGAGAGGGCATGGCATGTAAAGCAAGTCTGATAACAATGATTACTTGCAGCATCCTGAAGGCCTGGACTGGAGCCAATTAAAATGAGTTTACCCTGTTTGTAACGCCCTAAAAGCGTTCATTGCAACTGGAAGAAATTCATCTTTGAAAAATTGCGTCCGGCAAAATCCCGTGTTAATCAAACGAAAACAGATTGAAAACACGGGACTCATGAGTATTAAAGAATACAGCAGAAATCTTTTGAGAAATCGATCTATAAGATACACGTAAATGTCCCGCGCGGACATCTACGTGCCCATGGCTTATTCAAAAAAAATCAGGCAAGGTTCGTATACTTTCTTTAACGGGGAGTTAAAATGCTTGAAGTTAAGTTTGATCATGGCACTATCGTTCTTGATCCAAAAGACCACATGCTTACGCCCCCTGATCCAGCATCAGGTATTCTCTGGGATCCCAGAAGCAAAACCTTTCGTGCAATGGGTCAGCATTATGGAGAGGTCATTCGCTACGTATCTTCAAATAATATTCCATTTAATAATTTTGTCCCTTCGATCAGACCGGACCATTGGACGATAGGGCAATGGTCCGAAATAGAGTTGCGTCCTTACCAAGAAGCAGCCCTTGCAGCTTGGCATCTTGGTGGTCAAAAGGGAGTGATTGTTCTCCCGACAGGAAGCGGTAAAACAATCATGGCTGTCGGATTAATGGCGAGACTAGGACTTTCCACGCTCTGTCTCGTTCCAACGCGAGTTCTTCTTCACCAATGGGCTGAAACCATCGGTAAATTTTATCAAGCCCCAATCGGACTTCTTGGAGACGAACAGCACACCATTCAACCTTTAACTGTCGCAACCTTTGAAAGCGCCTATCGTCACATGTCAAGAATCGGAGCTCTTTTCGATGTCTTGATTGTTGACGAGGCCCACCACTTCGGTCAAGGACTGCGGGATGAAGCACTTGAAATGTGTATTGCAAAAAGCAGACTAGGTCTTACCGCCACTGTACCATCCTCGTCAGAGGCGTTTCTTAGGCTTCAGCAAATTATTGGACCCATCGCCTATGAGCTGGCTATAGGCGATTTAATCGGAACCTATCTTGCTGATTTCAATCTTTTCACCCTAAAAGTAACGCTGAATGATCTTGAAAGAAAAACCTACATGAACGAAATCAACTCGTTCACTAAGTATCGCACTTGGTTCAAAAAAGCCTGTCCAGAAGCCGATTGGCAGGACTTTGTGTTGATTGCCAATCGTTCCGAAGAAGGGCGCCGAGCCCTCGCCGCGCTAAGACATGCGAAAGCAATCATTAGTTTCTCCGAGGCTAAGTCGACCATTCTTCAATCTCTTATTTTGAGACACGCTTTCAGTCGCTCGATTATTTTCACGGCTGATACAGTGTCTGCCTACGAGATCTCCAAAAAATTTCTTCTGCCTGTCATCACAGCTGAAATCAAAAAAAAGGAACGTGAAAGCATCATCTCAGGCTTTAAAAGTGGCATTTTCCCGGCAATCGTCACATGCAGGGTGCTTAACGAAGGATTTGACGTTCCTGATGCTGATATCGGCATTGTACTCGGGGGAAATCTCGGAGGTCAGGAACATGTTCAAAGAATCGGTAGAATTCTTAGGCCTAAGGATGGAAAAAAGGCAGTAATCTACGAGCTGGTTGCGCGCAACACAATTGAAGAGCGAAAGGCTAGAGAAAGGTGGCAGGTACTCAAAAAGCATATGGAAGGAAAAAAATCGGAAAGGAACCGTCATGCAGCAAAAGTTTCTCCACGAGATGAATACGGGGAATATTAGAGAACTTCGTCTTTCTTACTTTAATGAAACTGACTTCCCCTGGGTTGACCGTCTGATCGACGAGCACAAAAGATTCGTCGGAAAAACCAGAAGAGCTGCTTTGACATATTTTAAGGAACCACTTTCTTTTTCCTGCCCTAAAGTAAAACTTCGCACTATTTGCAAAACGATAGGCGATAACTGGCCCGTTTTTTCTCCTTTAAAATTAAACTTTCGAAAGCTACGGCACGAAATTTTTGCCGCAGCTGGGCAATCGTTAAAAAACACACCTTCCTCTTCTCGTTGGACCAATGACGCTTTAATAATAGAAGCTGAAAGGCTGTCTCTTAACGTAGAAGATGTTCCAAAAATTCTCTTCTCAGATCTCGCCGATGAGAAAATTTTTACACCATGGTCGGAAGATCTCTCTTCGCGAAAACTCTGTCTTCTTGCAAACAGATCGTTACTGCAATCTCATCTGGCAAAGGCCAAATACATCACATTGAACCTCAAAGGCCACGCCAGAGCCGTCGTTAGACAAGCCAGACTCCACGGTTTACTCTGCAATATTTCGTCTCACTCTGATGCTTTCAGCAACATGGAGATTTTTGTCAGCGGACCTCTTGCGTTATTTCGTCATACGAGACTTTATGCAAAGGCATTGACAAGCCTTTTACCGATCCTCGCATGGTGTCACAGATTTTCCATGAAAATTGTCTGTCAGAAAAATGCCGATTTATATTGCCTTGTGGTGAAAAGCAACGATCCAATTTTCCCTGGAGAGAAGCCAAAGATGTTTGACAGCGCCATCGAAAGAAGGTTTTTTGACGATTTTTCCAAAGCTGCTCCCGATTATGAGATAGTGAAAGAACCTGAGCCGATTCAGGCAGGATCTTCACTTATCTTTCCAGACTTCAGGATCACACATAAAAGAAATCTTGAGCGCACCTGGATCATCGAAATTGTTGGCTTTTGGACGCCGGAATATCTGCAAAGCAAGTTTTCCCGACTAAAGGCTGCAGGCATCACCAATCTCATTGTCGCGATTGATGAAAAGCTGTTCTGTGGTCAGAGGCACGATCTCCAATTAGACTGGCTGGTTGTAACATACAAGAAAAAAATCGATGTAAAAAAGATTCTTTTCTTGATAACAAGCTAGCCCTTCAAAAATAGAAATTTATCTATCAATCGTCTTTGGTGTCTATTGGGACAAAAATAATAATAATATTTTTTTCTTTTTCGATCACAGCGATGACGTGTTCGTCTCAACTGTCGAGCGTCCGACATGCAACTATCAAAGCTAAAAGCTTCTTTTTTGATTTGTTGCTCATAGGTTGAAAATTCAGCGTTTCACGGGAATAGGTGTAGATAAAATATCCACCCATAATCATGACGCAATGCGCACGATCGATGCCATATTAAACTTTGCGCTTTCTTTGCCGATAAACCAAGTCGTGGGGTGATAAGTATTCTTTATTAAGGAGTTGGAAAATATCATGAGACTAACCAAAGACATTCGTCTTGTTCTACCGATCATTCTTGCCGTCATTTGTCATAGGCAAAGTTTCGCAAAATATTTATCAAAATCTCCCTGGTTTTGAAATCGGCGTTGATATTGTGTCTTTGCCAAGGTCGCCCCTTTCCCATTTCTCTTGATGGCCGTCATCAATTGCCTTGTCAGAAAATTCACGTGTCGGCTTTTGTTTTCCCTTCATATATCTGAATCGCATCAAAAAAAATACAAGGCTTTTCTTTCACATAACACCCCAGCGGATCACATTTGGCCGGATATCTTGTTTGACCGCTAACGTTGATCTCTTAGTGAAGTCGAGCGGACAGTTTTGACACTGATTCTTGAAAAACATGGATTTGAGGTCGCCAGTCTGGCGGAAGGCAGGTTGTGCATTGAAACAATCGGCCAGGAAAAACCAGAACTTGTTTTGCTGGACATCATGCTTCCCGATATTGACGGACGTGATCTTTTAAAGTCGATAAGGGAAAGACACTCGCAGATTCAACTCCCGGTCATTATGATCACCGCCAAGGACGATCCGGCAGATGTTATTGAGGCGCTTCGGCTAGGAGGCACAGGGCCGGATTTTTTTATCTGATCCACATTGTTTCCCGGGGAAACTGCCCTCCCCCGATTATCAGAGGCTTTTGTTTCATCTGACTTGACTGGAAGGAGATCAAAGGACCTTTTTCAGGTTCTTTTTTAGAGCTTTTATCCACTTTGCACCTCCGTAAAGTAGATTACATATTTCGATGTGACCACCAAAATCACGCAGACTTTTTCGTACCTCGATCTTTACTTGCGAGTAAAGTTTGGATATACTGATTTCGCTCGGATTTTTTGTTAATTAATTGATATTGTGAGAAAAAATGAAACGTTACATCACCCAAGATATCCAAAATGACCTCGCGACGAAAATGGTGTTTATAGGTGGACCGCGGCAAGTTGGAAAAACAACTTTAGCACTAAAC
>CAILAO010000333.1 GCA_903832105.1 uncultured Pseudomonadota bacterium
ACCATCTGATATTAAAATGATTTCCTTTCATCAACGAGTTTTTTCTAGTGTGCACGGTTGGGTTTCTGCACGGGATGGCTTCAGGCAGGGTGACGTTTGCCGCACGCAGAAGCTGCTTGCCCCGCTATCTGGGTTCTGGGATTGTTTGAATCGAAATAGTGCCCAGGATGACTTGTGTTGCACATAGACTGAACGTGAGCTCAAACTGGATTTAAGTTACACGACCCGCTTGAATGCACACTTGATTTAACCTTATAATTCTGCCTACAGACCGCTAAATAACTCTACGAAATAAAAAGCTTGACAACATAGATTTTCTCATCTATTCTGGGGGTTCTGTATGACTTATCGGAGGAGAGAGCATGAACAGTTATTTTGGTTCCAAGGCGGCGTCCGGCTTGTATCAAAACATCATTTCCATTATGCCGCCGCACGACACGTACATAGAAACCCACTTGGGCGGTGGGGCAATAATGAAGAGAAAACCATCGGCGATAACAAATATTGGCATTGATCTTGATTGCGAAGCGCTATTAAATTTTCAGTGTAATTACCCGGTGCATTTGGTCAATGGTTGTGCCCATGAGTTTTTGCGCCAGTACGATTATTCCGGCAAGGAGTTAATCTACTGTGATCCACCCTACCTGCTAGAAACCCGGACATCACACCGCAGATACCGCTTTGAATACACAAAGCAGGACCATACAGGACTGCTGGAACTGCTTAAATTGCTGCCCTGCAAGGTTATCCTGTCCGGCTACCCGACGGCTTTGTATGATGAGTTGCTGGGTGACTGGAACAGCATCGAGTTACAGGCCATGAGCAGGGGTGGGCCACGCACGGAAAAGCTTTGGTATAACTACGAAATTGACCGCGTGCATTGGGCCACCTATGCGGGCAAGGATTTTACCGACCGACAGCGCATTAAGCGCAAAGCCCAACGGTGGGCAACAAAATACCAGGGGCTGCCCAACGCGGAACGACTCGCTATATTGGCAGCCATGATGAAAGCAGAAGAAACGACAACGGCCTAATGGTGCGTTCAGGAGCCTTTCTCCGCGTGAAAAAGCAAGAGCATGACGATTCAGACAAAGCCCGACTGGAAAAGCTGTCGAAGGCCAGGCTTGTCAAGGTTATTCTCAAACAGCGAAAGACGTTTCATTGTCAACTTGAAGAGAAAGAACAGCGGATAGTCAAATTAACGGAACAGCTTTTGAGACTAACCCTGGAACGAGAAGAGAAGAAGCATGCAGAGATTAACAAACACGTTAATGAGCCCAGTTCCAAGAAGCCGGAATGGGATAAGGACGGCAATCCAAAGCCGACATCTCAGCAAGGAAAGAAAAAGAAGAAGCGCAGCAAACGGCCGGGCTGTGGGAATGTGGAGAAAGCAGCTATAAAACCGCAGGAGACGTATTATATTGCCTTTGATACTTGTCCGGGCTGCGGGGTTAATCTGAGCGGCAGAAAAGGCACAAAAAAATCAGGTCGTATCATCGAAGATATTACGCCCCCCCAAGAGAAAACGACTATATCCAGAGAGATAGAGATATCCAAGTGGTGTCCTGAGTGCAAAAAGATGGTCTCATCGAAAACAGAAAAGGCGCTGCCTGGATCGGATATCGGATTGAATGCCACCATAGAAATGGCCTACCTGTGGGTCATGAGCGCATTACCGCTCCCCAAAATCCAGGCCCTGCTCAACTTATTTAAAGCCTTTCGACTATCAACCGCGGGCATTTCTAAAATCATGATACGGTTGAGCGGCATACTACATCCGGTTTACGATGAAATTTTAGCGGATGTCAAAAACGGGGTGAGAATTTGGGCCGATGAGACGGGTTGGCGAGTGAAGGGGAAACTGTGGTGGTTGTGGGTTTTTGCTAATGAGCGAAGCGCATACTACTGGGTTGATAAAACCCGCGGAGGGCCTGTTGTAGAAAGGCTTCTGGGAGAAATATTTTATGGCATACTGATTGTGGACGGTTGGCAAGCGTACACCCGGATCGTCTGCGCGAAACAAACGTGCATGGCCCATATATTTCGCAAGATTCGAGCATTTATAGATGCCTATCCTCAATACCGCTCTATTATGACGTTTTATCTAAAACTGAGGAAAATAATCAAACGGGGAGAAAAACTTCAGCAGGTGCGTGGTGGGCTTGGAGAAATCGCATTTCAACGGCGCCTGAAGGCGCTACGAAAAAGCCTTGATGACCTGTTGAAGTGGAAAAATCCAAATGCTGTTTTGCAGGATACGATTAAGAAAGTGCGTCGTCAAAAAGAACACATCTTGACTTTCGTTGAGCATGCTGAAGCGACTCACCATAACAACTATGGCGAATACATCATTAAAAAAGGTGTTCTAAAACGCAAAGTGTCGGGTGGCAGCATGTCGGAAGAAGGCGCTAGAGCCTATGCCTGTATTCAATCAATTGCCATGACGTGCCAACTAAGAAATATTGCTTTCCATCGTTTTTTGAAGGCGAGCCTGGTTCAATATATACGCACGGGAAAACCCATGTTATTGGCAGAATATGAAGCTGGCAGCACAATAGAAATAGAGAAGCTGGCGGCATGAAGAAATCCATAAAAACCACATACCAACAAGCACAGGAAGAAAAACAAATGCTTTGTTTGTGGAGGTTGTTCCTTCACAGAGAAAATAACAACATTTCTACATCCCCTACCTTCCGAAAAGATAATGGATGTAGCACCCGTTAAGGTCCAGGAATATTTGGGGTGCTGTTGAATTAATACTCATTTATGGGGGAAATTAAAACTCTCTCGCTGCATAGAAGCATTTTGTGCATTGTAAGGCTAATTTTGGCTTACATTCAGTTTGAGCTCACGAAAAAACTATCTACATCGAAAAAACAAAATTCAAAAAAGACCGGTTGCTGCCGCTGCCTGATTCATTAAACTCGGCTGTGCAAAATTATCTGTCGCTGCGAAATGTATTCCTGCCACCGGCTGAC
>CAILAO010000334.1 GCA_903832105.1 uncultured Pseudomonadota bacterium
CGATTAATGATGCAACTACTGATAAAGCTCCAAGTCAAAACGCGGTGTTTGACGCCTTAGCTCTCAAATCCGGATCCTCTCATAATCATGACACAACCTACGAACCTAAGGGTCTTTCCACTGACGTCGTGACGAACGTTAAAATGGCAGATAACTCTGTTGGGTCAGCAGAAATTATAGACCTCTCTATTGGCACCAATGATATTGCTACGGGAGCTATTACAACCGCAAAAATAGCAGCCTGCGCTGATACTCAAATTCTAAAAATGTCAGGCGTAAACTGGGTTTGCTCAAGCGATGCTAACTCCGGTGGAACGGTTACAAGCGTGGCGTCGGGAACGGGCCTTACCGGTGGACCTATTACGGGAACTGGGACGCTATCTCTGGCAACATCAGGCGTCGCGGCAGGTACGTACACCAAATTTACAGTGGATGCTTATGGCCGCGCTACGTCAGGTACAACGTTAGGAGCTGGAGATTTACCAATCGGTATTGCAGCAACAAATATCGGCGGTGGTGGTGTGGATAATACGGAGTTTTTGTATCTTGATGGCGTGACATCAGCCATTCAAACGCAACTCAATGGAAAAGTCGCGGGGCCAGCTTCGGCCACTGATAATGCCATTGCTCGATTTGATGGTACCACTGGCAAACTTATGCAGAATTCGGGTGTTGTGATTGATGATTCCGGCAACGTCGGAATTGGGACGACGAGTCCAACCGCTCTTCTGAGTATCGGTGCCACGAACCAGTTTCGGGTGAATAGCTCAGGCGATCTTTCCCAAATCAAAAATGTGGCCTACTCGTGGCCAAGCGCGCAAGGTTCTGTGTCCACGCTCCTAGCTAATGACGGCGCTGGTCAACTTTCTTGGAGCGTTCCGCCGGCGGGTCGGAATCTAATTATAAATGGCAACTTTGACTTTTGGCAACGCCTAACCAGCGGTAGCGC
The DNA here is from genome assembly GCA_903832105.1 of uncultured Pseudomonadota bacterium. Classification (GTDB taxonomy): domain Bacteria; phylum Bdellovibrionota_B; class Oligoflexia; order Oligoflexales; family CAILAO01; genus CAILAO01. The sequence continues at coordinate 950 of CAILAO010000334.1, forward strand.
CAATGCCTTCGTTGCTGACCGTTGGAAGAGTGGACCAAACGTCACGAGCTTTGCACGCGGTGCCACCAACCCACCTGCGGGCTCGCTCGCTTTTGCCAACGTCTCGACCTCCGCTGCGGGCGGTCTCCTCATCCGCACTCGTCTTGAATCCAACGACGTCGGTAAGTTTGCTGGACAATCAGTTGCCTTGTCATTCTATGCAAAGGCCGCCAGTGGGACACCAAGCGTACAAGCAAATCTGGTGACTCCGACGGTCACGGACAACTACGCATCGACGACCGATGAGACAAACCCAGCAGCCGTTACCGTCTCGACCTCATGGCTTCGATACACAGTGCCGTTTACGATGCCAGCCAATGCAGTAAAGGGGTTGCAACTTGGATTCACCGTTTCGGACGCTGAGACTATCAGTCTTTCACAGATTCAACTAGAGCGCGGCGGGTCAGCCACGACCTTCGAGATTTTGCCTTATGCCTACGAAGAATTTCGCTGCAAGCGATACTACGAGTCGAATTACCCCGTGGGAACACTGCCAGGCACTGTGGTGTCGAATGCTGGGCACGGGAATATGTGCAACGAAACGACTATTAATTTTATCATTGGAGTTTTCCCGAAACGAGTTGCTATCGCATCGACTATCTACAGCCCGAATACCGGAGGCACGAGTTTGGTAGACGATGACTGTTTGGGCGGTCAGCGCACGGTAACCACCAGAGCAACCCAGTCTACCGTGAATGTCTTGGGCAATACATGCAGCGGCCAAGGATGTCAGATTCGATACTACTACGTTTATGACGTGGAACTTTGAAATCAAAGAACACCATACCATAGGCGTCAAGTTAAGCTGGCTTCGGCTAGCATCAAGAATTTCATAAGCTATGCCAACTATTTTTCTTTATTGTTTTAAATCGGGGCACACCATACTCATTTCTCTGTTTCCAGACGTGAGACATAAAAAAGCAAGTATGGTGTCCCCTGATCAATTTTTTTTGCGGATAAGTGGAAATGAAACTCGCGTTGAGCGAATAAATATGGTCCCAAGATGCCCATCCTTCAAAGCATCCTCCTGTAGAAAATACATATTCCAATTTTCTGCCATAGAATAATCCGTGGGGAGTTTTTTGCCATAGCGAGCGAAACAACTAGATGCATCCACTCCTTGGCAATTCCACGAATCCACTTTTTCGTAGCGAACAAGAATATTGAAAATTTGATCTTCATTAAGATTTGTCGCCATGGATTTTAATTCGTATCCCATTGGCCGAAAATTTTTATCCCACGGAGTCCCTATCACTGTCGAACTGTGAACATTACCAGATAAGATAAGAGTATGGTCATACGAGTTCATTTTGGAATTAATAAATGATGCCATTCCTGTATCTCTCTCTTGCGCTACCGCTATTGGTGGGTCCAGACATAATACAGTCACATTAGGTAACTTGGACAATCTCCTTAAAAGACCAACCATCGCTTTACTACTGCGACCATCTTGGTACTTGCGGCTGAAAAACACATCTCTTGCCAAGATAGCATCCTTTCTCGTTTTCAAAAACGCATCAATAGCTGACTGAGAAGTTTGATTTATCTCTAAAACGACCAATGTCTTAACTTTTTCACTGGCAATGGTCGCAACAATGTTGCCAAACAACTCTGGTACTTCTTGAGTACCATGGATTTCTCCGATCAAAATGATTTTCTTTTCTTCCAAAAATTCGCGAACTCCTGATGGAAATTTCTCTTTAGAGTCTATCCTGACCGCTAAAGATCTAATTCTTTCAATGTTCGTCTCTTTGGGCTCGCAAGTCTTTGAATAAGCAACTTTGTAGGGGCTCCCAAAACAACGAACAAAAGAGTCAACAATTCGCAAATTCATATGATTGAATGGACTTGAGCCCTGCGAAAGGTTCTGTCTTTCTAATAATAGACTAGATTTATCTCCACTTAAAAAAGCGATTGTGGCTCTAACATATGGATTCCATAAAAAGGCGTCTGTCGGTTTTTCAATTTCTTTGAGGGTTTGTTTCATGCTGGAAATAGCTTTGGAGTAATCACCCAAAAAACCGCTGATCTGCCCGCTATGCCAAATTAAAATGTCTCGTTGTCGTTTTTCAAGAATCGATAAATGTGCGGCAGTGTATGCATCGATCAGGTCGCGGGTCATTCGCGGACAATTTTGATATTTTCTCCAACCGCCATCAGGTAAGGTTTGATCAAACGCCTTATAGTCTAATTTTAAAAGAGCTTCACGCTCTTCGAGAGAAATTTGACACTTCTGTTCTTGGGGGGGTGTTGGTTCAACCAATTCGCGACTGTCGGGACGAATTGGGTCATGTGAGCATGACCATAAGAAAAAAATCAAAAGCAATGTAGAAACGAAATTATATCCCATCCCTAATCCAAATTCATATCAACCTAATAAAATCTTCTGGTTCTAACTCGCAATCCCTCAAAATCTTTGTCATCAACCCAGGGTATTAAACAATCGCATCTATAAACTCACGAAACATTTTGGGCACCTCATTTTCAATCATTTCAGAAGAATATCCTCGTGCTACATATTCCTGTTCGGCTCTTTGCAGATTCCATTCAACGCGTTCATCGGCAAGTCCCCCAATCATGTTCATTACAAGGTTGGCTTGAATTGGGTTAGCTTTTCTCATCATTTGCCAAATTGAGTTAAGATCGTAATGTAGTCCTTTCCCAACCAAGCCAAAAACCACATCTAAGACATCAACTATATCTTTGACACGCTGCGGGTCGTCAACAAAAGAAGCATGTTTTAGAGCCAGAAATCCGATTGGATTTGGTATATGTACGTTTGTTGTGACACAAAACGCACTTTCGAGTGCAAATAGAATTGCGTCAAACGACCAAGCGTCGCCAACGCCCATGGCGCTGAGGGCTTCATGATTTGAAACGGAGCCTTGGGGGTGAGCGAGCAAATCGACATATGAAACTTCAAGGCTGAGCCTAGCTGGGCTAAATAACCTATAATGTCGGTCAGGATCAGAAGGCTTATATCCTGCATCAACAAGCCGGCTCCGAACTGATTCATACTCATTCTTTGATGCAACCAATCCGATGCTTAAATCAACATCTCCAGTTGATCGAGCTCTTGCAATCCATCCAGCTTCATAGTAAACGTGCAATACTGAGGCGCCAATAACCAACGATTGACCCGGAGACTCTGCGGTGATTCTTAAAAGATCCGGCAAGGCTTGATCGATTGTTTCCCGCCAATTCGTACATTGCTTTTTACTTAGATGCATGGCTTAACATCTCCAAAACGACCTTGATAGATTCCCTCAATCTAGAATCTCCAAAATACAAGTCCCATGCTGACCTCACTAGATTAAGAGACATGCTTGATGAAGGCAGGGGAAAATCTCCCAACTGCTGTCCCGCAGAAATTATAGCTTCCTTTTCAAAAGAACCTTTTGGAACCGCCACAACACAAAAAGGTTCTTCACCGCTTCGACAGGGAATCAAACGATAATCCTTCTTAATTTCTCCGAGGACACTATTGTCACACCACAGATAAATAGTGCGATCAATAAGAGCGCCTAAAGCTTTTGCAACTTCAGGCGGTCCAAGGAATACTTTTCCCGGATATTTTTCAAGAAGTTTTTCCATCCATTCTCGAGATCTCTTTAATGAAAGATCTGTTTCCGGCAGACGATATTGCTGACTCACACGAAAGAATGGGGTCATTCTCCGCGCTGCTGGGACCTTGTTAAAAGCTTCTATCCACCATTTCGAAGAAATAGCAAAAATCACCCGAGTAAGGTGACGTAAACTTGCAGCTCCAGTTGAAGTCATTAAGCGGCTGAGCACGGGTTGAGATAGTCCAAATTTCTTTGCAAACGAAAGTCCGGACAATCCTTCAAGCTCCTCTGATCTGGTCCGATGAAGTACATCAATAATTCTTAATGCAGCAGGACTTACCAAAAGAGATTCTCGAAGAAGAATATCGTGGGGTTTAGAATGCCTGAAAAGATGCAACTTGTTCGAAATCTTTCTTTTTTTGGGACGAAGAAGGAACGTTTGGTTTTCTGTGAAGATTGCACCATAACCATCACCAGTGAGATAACTTAACCCACCTGATTCAAGCCAGCGACGTTTTTCGGTCGAAAGGCTTTTGAACAGATACCCGCAACCACATCGGTTCGATAAGTCTCGTGAGCTGTCAATTATGATTTCATCCACCTTTTGATCAGCAAAACGGCAGAAAAAGATACCTGCTAATTCCACCTCTTTTAAGTCATTTAACCCGAGCTTATCTTGAATTTTCTTAATTTGTTTTAGGAATGAATCGATAATCCGCACCCCTCTGCTATTGTCTCATACTTACTTTCCATCTACAAGCATAATCACATATTTTAAATAGCTGTTACTATATTTATTTCAATGCGTTACAAAATTCTAATCATTATGCATATTTATTTTCAGAGGAGTTACACGCATTATATCATTTTTCTTATAAGTAAATCTAAGACCAACATTTGAACTTTTCGTTCGCTCGCGACCTTTTTACCGTTTTTCAACTACTAATTCTATTCCCGAAGAGGAATTGTCTTTTAAATTGATTATGTCTTCTTCGTCCAAATCACCAATCTTTTCACTGAATATCGAACACAATCTTGCAATCATTTTAGGTTCTCGAACAATCACCGCATGATTCGTCTTGGAAACCCTCACAAACCCAGATTCTGGAAGAGCGTCAAAAACTACACGTGCCAAAGATGACGGAGTGGAATAGTCGATTCCTCCAGATAAAACGATTGTAGGAACAAATGGAAGAGCTTCTGAAAGGAGGTCAAATAGTTCGCTTTCAATGTTTTGTGTTTTATAAAGCTTCGGACAATTCGCTGCAAAGTCCTAATATAAATCATGTTCTGCTATATTCATCGCAGCTTGTGACCAAATCTCATGGCAGCCAAGTCCATAATTAGTTGTGCACTGGTTGGATCATTCCAATCCGATGGAATAACAATTTCTTCCAAAGTTTCACTTGGCGATGACTTGCAATAATCTGGAATTGACACTCCATCAACCACCTCAAGAAATGCTGATGGATCGAGAAATTTCTTTTCCGATTCAACCGTCGGAGGCTGAGATTTTATTACGCTTTGATAATTTCGTCCTTGGCCTCAGCCAAAGACAAAAAAATCAATAATAAGCAGACTTTTCTGCTGTATTTCATCGCCGCCTCCAACTGAATTATTCAATAACCACCGCTTCTGAAGAATCGAACGCCGCAAGAACTGCCTGATTTTCAACAATCCAGCGTGCCATTGGTTCTGGGTACGTTGTAGGATCAACATTGTCAGGCGAAGTACCTAGGCGATCTTCCATTAACTTGGAAAGTTCTTTTTTCAAAATGGTTCTATCAAACATGCCCCACGTCACAGCTTCGCCTCTTCCTGGTCTCAAAAGAGAGGCTGCTGCGAGTCTCTCTTTGAAAGGATGCTTAAAGATCGGGAGATTAACTGTTCTTTCGCCAACAGAACCGGAAATAAATGCACCATCTCTCATCCCAAAAACAACGGTTCTTGCTCTTTCTCGTAAAAAGACACTGAAACTATCTCCTAATGGACTATCAATGATTTGCCCATTTCTCTGATTAACACTTAAAAGATTTAATTCTTCTTTTAAAAGCTCTTTAGGAAGTAGTTCAAGGAACTTTTTCATTTTCGAAATAATTAGGCCTTTTTCTTCACGTGAAAACTCATATTCATTGCCTTCTAAATCAGTTCCGCTCTGATATTTTTCTAATAAAGCACTGAACGAGGTTAATTCTCGTTCAAAATTGATTTCAGGAGCTACGAGTAATGCACCCAAGCCTCCATACTCTCCTACTAGGTCAGAGAAGTATTTCATTTCTTCGGCTCTAACATCAGCTATCTCTAGCTCGCCTATGACATCATATTTACTTCTAACATTCATCACTTTACTGTTATTCATCAGACCGCGAAAAATGTATGTTTTTGCACTCAACAAATCCTTTGCGCTTGTTGATGGAGAGAGCTGAACTTTAGAAAGATCCTTTTTAACCAACGTTTTCGTAAAAATAAATGCACTTAAAATTTCTTCTTGATATAATCTGAAAGAATTTTGGTTTTGATAGCTCACGAATTCAACCGTGTTTCTTCCTGTATCCCAGACCTCACAATCAATATAATTATCCAAATATAAATGTGAATCTGTACAGAACGGAGGTATTTCGGATCTATCATACCTTTTTCCAAAATAAAGCGTTTGAATCGCTTTGAAGTCGTGTTCAAGTGCTTTTTTCATGAACGGAATCTCGGCGCCGGTTAAAAACCAATCTTCGGTTTCTGCGTATTCCATAATGCTGCTCCCAGTATAAATTCCTTGGGGAGCTCGACCTGTTTTAAAATACTTTTCTGTCGCTTCTTCTTTCATACTGAGTGGAAGATTTGAGTATTGAGATCCAATAAAATTGTGTCTTAACCCAAAGCAATGCCCCACTTCGTGAGCTACAATGGCTCTCACGAAGTCTTGCGTCGCTTTTAACATAACGTCTTTTGAAGCCTTCTTTATCGAGAGCTCAACCATTGCTTTCTTAAACATTTTGATAACATGGTTATCAGATCGAAGACTTGGCTCAAAACCTTTGAGCATAACGCCAACATTTTCATCGTCATCGTATACTTTCTGATCTAAAAACACTTCTGACGAAGCCCATTGCTCAATTCCAGAACCAAGCCAAACTTGGGCATGAAGAATTTCACCGGTACGTGGGTCCATTTGACCATCTGCATAGGCTCCACCAGCTTGCTTCCATGGAATCCATTGGACAATATTAACGTTAAAATCAGGGGTTGAAATATTGTCGTCAATCTCAACGACTTTAACTAAATTCTTTCCTAACGCAATATTCCAATAAAGAATGCCTTCTTTTACAGCTCCTTTATATTTTTCTGGTGTGTTTTTTGAAACACCCCAAACGATCGGCTTATCTTGATGAAACTTAGTTGCGAATGTAACTTTTTTGTCATTCACGAACTGAGGAACAACTTCGAAAAATCCAAAATTTTTGAAGTCTGTCGTTTCTACTGGAACGTATGTTGGATCTGGATTATAGGAAGAAAGATAATATCTCATGCGAACATTCTTATTCACATGAACAATACCTGTCGCCTGCTCTGATGTGTTTTGTGCTTCCAATTCGTCAAGTTGTGCTATTTGATCAATAACCAAAGCGTTATTCAGAAATTCAACCTTGCTTAAATAACTAACTTTAACATCTCCGCTTTTCCACTGTTTCGATTCCGAATCCTCTTTGAAATCGGAAGCTTGCCAATCGCCAAGACCGAAAATCTTGCTCATGCCTTTGTTAAAATCGAAAACAATCTTCTCGTCTGTTTCCTTTAGTATAGGAAATGATGTAATGATAGGTGCAGGGGCTAAAATATTAGGTCCTATAATAATAGGTGATAACTGCAAAATTGGAGCTAATTCGGTAGTGCTGAATGATGTACCTGATGGAAGTACAGTGGTTGGAGA
>CAILAO010000335.1 GCA_903832105.1 uncultured Pseudomonadota bacterium
GCTATTCCTGCGGTGTATAATTGGCGTAATCTTAAGGATACTAAAAAGCCTAAAAGAGGCGAATATATACCGGGTGGAAAAGGATGATTTATGAAATTAAAACGCCGTATTTTAATCAAGGATAACGGGCGAAGTCCTTTGGATCAACCACCATTGCGACAAGCAGGACAATCGGACGCAGAAAAGGTGCAAAATATAAACATAAAAATTGTAATATTTCTCTGTTTTGCAGTGTTTTTCGCTCTTTTTGCGTATTCTGAATGGCTGTATTTTCTTTTTCAAACGCCTCCACAACCCATAATATGGTCTTGCATTGCTCTAATAGCTATTGTGTTCTGTGGTTATAATATCATAAAACTTCTTGAAGAACGGAAAAATTGGGACCTGGGCAGACAGGGAGAAATTGAAGTTAGCAATTATGTCGATGAACTAAGAACAAAGGGATATGAAGTTTTTCACGATATCCAATGCAATGAAAAAACCAGCCCTTTTAACATAGACCATTTAATAGTCTCACCCCAAGGTATATTTGCCATTGAGACAAAAACCCGACGGAAGCGTTATCTTCGAAACAACAGAGTGGACTTTGATGGAAAGTTAGAGATTAAAATATCAGGGCATGGAGTCGACATAGAAACCGTACCGAGTGCTTTAAGTAAATCTAAATGGCTAAGTGACCATATACTTCCCAAAAGGGGCGACCAGACAAAGTATCCTGTTTTTTCGATTATCGTGTTTCCTGGATGGTCCGTTATTGGAGCTCAGTTCGGTAAAGATGCCTGGGTTATTAATCACAAAATGATTCAATGGGAAATCCCAAAGCGCTCAACTATATTGACCAATGAAGAGATCAACTCCATATCGCAAGTTTTAAAAAATCGGAATCGTTGAGAACGTGGTAAATCTCTGCTTCCTACTCGAATTATCTCTTGTTAGTGCTATGCCTGCGGTGTATAATTGGCATAACTAAACACCCTAACCAGAACGCACACCAGGAGTTTTACCTTTATGATAACGGGGGAACTACGCAATCAAGTTGACCGCATCTGGGACGCTTTCTGGTCGGGGGGCATCGCTAATCCGCTGGAAGTAATCGACCAGATAACCTATTTGTTGTTTTTACGGCGATTGGATGATCTGCAAACCCTGGAAGAAAACAGGTCGACCCGCCTTCGCCTACCCATGGAACGGCGGGTTTTTCCGGAAGGCAAAGATCAGAAAGGGATAGCTTATGAAAATTTCCGGTGGTCGCGCTTTAAGAACCTGGAACCACGAGAAATGTATGATGTGGTTAACGATCATGTTTTTCCGTTTTTACGCACGCTGGGAGGCAACGGCGCAACCTATACCAAACATATGAAGGATGCCCGCTTTACCATTCCCACCCCGGCTCTGTTAGCCAAGGTGGTAGACCTTTTGGAACATTTGACTATGGACGACCGGGACACCAATGGCGATCTTTACGAGTACATGCTGAGTAAAATCGCCAGCGCCGGGCAGAACGGCCAGTTCCGCACACCGCGCCATATCATCAGACTGATGGTAGAGATGATTGCTCCTCTACCCAAAGATACGCTCTGCGACCCGGCTTGCGGCACCTGCGGCTTTTTGGTGGCAGCGGGTGAATACCTGAGAGATAAACACCCGGAAATATTCCGGGACGAAAAGCTGCGGGAGCATTTCCATCAGAAGTTTTTCCACGGTTTTGATTTTGATAACACGATGCTGCGCATCGGCAGCATGAACATGCTGCAGCATGGAGTGGAAAACCCGGATGTCCGTTACCGAGACTCACTTTCGCAAGATAATGCCGGGGATGAAGAAAGCTATACACTGGTCATGTCCAATCCGCCCTTCGCTGGTTCGCTGGATTATGAGAATACGGCCAAGAATCTACAACAAATAGTCAAAACTAAAAAGACGGAACTGCTGTTCCTGGCGTTATTCCTGCGGCTTTTAAAACCGGGTGGACGGGCAGCGGTCATTGTTCCGGAGGGCGTGCTGTTCGGCTCCAGCAACGCGCATAAAACAATCCGTAAAATGCTGATAGAAGAACAGAAGCTGGATGGCGTGGTTTCCCTGCCGGGCGGGGTATTCAAGCCCTATGCGGGAGTATCCACGGCCATTTTGTTTTTCACCAAGACCAATTCAGGCGGAACCGATTATGTCTGGTTTTATGATTGCGAGGCGGACGGCTGGTCGCTGGATGATAAACGCACCCAATTACTGAGCGATGAAAAAATCGGGGCAGTGCCAAAGATAGGGTTAACCTCGGAAGAATCTAAAAAGAATGACTTACCGGATATACTAGCCAGATGGCGGCAGCGCAACGATAAAGAGCGTAAGCGAGACCGGACAGAACAGAGTTTTTGCATTGCCAAAGAGGACATCGTAGCTCAGGGTTACGACCTGAGCGTTAACCGTTATAAAGAAGTGATTCACGAGGAAATTAAACATCGACATCCTAAAGAAATTCTGGCTGATCTCAATAATCTGGAGGATGAGATACAACAGGGAATGAAGGATTTAGAGAAAATGCTGGAATGATAGGTAAAGGGAAAACTGTGAAGCTAGGTGATGTTGCTGATTTCGTCCGAGGTATTAATTTCAAACCTGACGACGTTGCACCGATAGGAACCTTAAATTCGGTTGTATGCATGCGTACAAAAAACGTCCAAACTGAGCTTGACTGCTCTGATATTTGGGCCGTTGACCAACGATTTGTAAAACGGTCTGATCAATACCTTGCAACTGGTGATATTTTAGTCTCAAGTGCAAATAGCTGGAATCTAGTAGGAAAGTGCTGTTGGATTTATGATCTACCTTGGAAAGCAACTTTTGGCGGTTTCGTATCAGTACTTCGGCCGAGACCCAAAATTGTAGAACCGAGATTCTTGTTCCGTTGGTTTTCTTCAAGCAGAATTCAAACAACCCTTCGTAGTTTTGGGCAGCAAACTACTAACATTTCAAATCTGAATATAGATCGTTGCCTTAAGCTCC
>CAILAO010000336.1 GCA_903832105.1 uncultured Pseudomonadota bacterium
GAATTGGAGGTTCCTTTGATTCCTGAGCAGATTGCGAGTGCCATCACTTTTTTTCTTGCTATGTTGATTTGTCTGACCTTTCATGAAGCTGCCCATGCCTATGCGGCAAAACTTCGTGGTGATAATACAGCGGAATCTATGGGACGTCTTTCGCTGAACCCTCTTGTCCATGCCGATATTGTCGGAACCATTATCTTGCCACTTGTTGCCGTTTTGACTTCGATTCCCGTTTTTGGGTGGGCTAAACCCGTCCCGATTGATCCTCGAAACTTTAAAAGTGGTAGGATCGATCATTTTATTGTGGCAGGAGCCGGACCATTTTCAAATCTTCTTCTCTGTTTCGTATGTGTTGTCTTGCTTAAAATCTATGAAATCATTCCTCCGATTGCGCTTTTGTCACCCGGTGGATTTCTCTTTCCCTTGATTCATCTTGTTCATGCGATGGTCTTGGTTAATGCGATTTTGGCCGTATTTAATCTCCTTCCTCTTCCGCCGCTTGATGGTGCCGCGGTCTTTGGAGTTCTGCTGCCTGAACGTTGGGCAGAAAGCTTTGAACGATTTGTCTCGCCGTATAGTTTTATTATTTTGATCTTATTACTGACGTCCGGCGCTCTGAATTGGATGGGAAATCTGGCGGCGGCGTATATAGGCGTTGTTGGGGTTGTTGTTCAGATGATTTTCTCATAACTTTTTCACGTTACCTCAACCCCTTGGATATTATAGCCTTTTTCAAATTGACCCTGCGGGACTCTTTCCTGTACGATGACATCCCGTCATGCATGAGAATTCTCACGGATTTTCATTTTGCGTACATTTATTAGAGGATTTTTATGAAAACGCGACATCAGCGGACAAAGTATATTTTTGTAACAGGAGGAGTTGTTTCGTCCCTTGGAAAAGGGGTTCTTTCGGCTAGCGTTGGCGCTTTGCTTGAGACGCGTGGGCTCAAAGTGAGTCTTACTAAAGCTGACCCTTATATCAACGTTGATCCTGGAACGATGAATCCTTTTCAACATGGGGAAGTATTTGTAACTGATGACGGAGCCGAGACAGATCTCGATATCGGCCATTACCAACGATTCACGAAAGCCACGTTAACGCGACTGAACAGTTTTTCGACGGGTCAGGTCTATGATGTAGTTCTTGGAAAAGAAAGGCGCGGTGATTATCTCGGCGGAACGGTACAGGTTATCCCTCACATTACCGATCAAATAAAAGAAAACATCTACAAGTCTTCAAAGGGGACAGATATTGCCATTGTGGAGATTGGCGGAACCGTGGGTGACATCGAGGGGCTGCCGTTTCTCGAGGCTATCAGACAGATTCGCTATGATTTGGGTGACGAAAACGTTTTATACATCCATTTAACGCTTCTTCCATACATAGGTGCCGCAAAAGAGTTGAAGACAAAACCTACACAGCACTCCGTGAAAGAGCTGAGACAGATAGGTGTTCAACCCGACATCCTTGTGTGTCGTGCGGATCGTTCGATCCCAGAGGATCATAAGAAAAAGATCGCGCTGTTTTGCAACGTGAAACCAGAGTGTGTTTTTGAAGCACGTGATTTAGACAGTGTGTATAAAATGCCTGTCGTGTTGCACGAACAAGGTCTTGATCAGATTATCGTTAACATGCTGAATATTTGGACTGGCGCTCCTGATCTCTCAAAATGGCGTGGCATTGTTGATGTCCTTAACAATCCAAAAAGGCGTTGCCGGGTCGGTGTTGTGGGGAAATATGTTGGTGTTGTGGATGCTTATAAATCGATTAATGAAGCGTTGATTCATGCGGGTATTGCTAATAATGCCGCCATTGAGACGGTCTATCTCGACGCTGAAGAGATCGTTGATGAAAGGGCAGACGAAAAACTAAAGGACCTAGATGGAGTTATCGTGCCTGGCGGATTTGGGCTTCGAGGCATCGAAGGAAAAATTTCGACTATTCGATACCTTCGGGAAAAGAAAGTCCCGTTTTTGGGAATCTGTCTCGGGATGCAGCTTGCTTCAGTCGAATTTGCACGTCATAAACTAGGGTTGAAGGATTCTCATAGTCAAGAGTTTGGACCAAACTCCGAGCATCAAGTCGTTCATCTTATGGAAACGCAAAGGGGTGTTGTGAATAAGGGTGGAACCATGCGCCTTGGAGCTTATCCTTGTAAGCTTTTATCTGGTTCAAAAGTTCATTATGCCTATGGAGAAACACTGTCGGTATCTGAAAGGCACCGTCATCGTTTTGAGTTCAACAATAAATATCGTGAGCATTTTCAAGAGCACGGTATGACGTTTAGTGGGCTTTCCCCTGATGGCGAATTGGTCGAAATTATAGAGATTAAAGATCATCCCTGGTTTGTGGGCTGTCAGTTTCATCCGGAGTTAAAGAGTAGCCCTATGGAAGCGCACCCGCTTTTCAGAGAATTTGTTGCGGCTGCTTTGGATTTTCAAAAGGGTAGAAAACCAGCACACGGGTAACTATGCAAAATAAGAAACCAAAAATTGGCGTAGAGCATTTAGTGGAGTGGGGTAGGGAGGCCCTTCTTCAAGAGGCGGAATCACTACACAAGACATCTCAGAAAATCTCTTCGACTTTTGCCGAAGCTTGTTTTGTCATTCTAAACTGTATAGGCAAAGTTGTAGTGTCTGGCGTCGGAAAATCTGGTCATATTGCAAGAAAAATTTCTTCAACACTGTCAAGCACAGGAACATCTTCGGTTTTTCTTCATCCCACAGAGGCTATTCACGGTGATTTTGGGCTTCTTCAAACTTCGGACGTTTTAATTGTCATCGGTTTTGGCGGTGAAACCCAAGAAATCTTAGAGGTTGCCAAATTTGGAAGACGGATCGGGATTCCAATCATCGGGATTGTTGGTAAAGCTGATTCCTCCCTGGCTAGGCTTTCTCACTACCTACTTGACGGTAGCATTGATCGGGAGGTGTGTCCCCTTAACCTTGCCCCGACGACATCGTCGACGGTGGCATTGGCGCTTGGAGATGCGTTGAGCGTTTGCCTCATGAAGGCGCGCGGGTTTAACGAATCGGATTTTGCTGCCTATCATCCCGGTGGGTCGCTTGGAAGAAAACTTTCACTCGTCATGGATCATATGCATTTTGCCGAAAGACTCCCAAAACTTAAAAAAGAATCTGATTTTAAAAGCGTTTTGACCGCTGTTACACAAGAAAATTTTGGCATCGCTGCCGTTGTCGCAGACGATGGGACCCTAATAGGATCAATCTCAGACGGTGACTTGAGACGGGTGCTTTTGAAATCCGGTGCTGAAGCGCTCACCATGAAGGCTGAGCAGTATATGTCAAAAAAGCCGAAGACAATCCACGAACGTGCCCTTGCCATCGATGCACTGAGGCTCATGGAATCCCATCAAATTACACGTCTATTTGTCGTAGCTTCAGTAGAACATCGTAAGCCCGTTGGATTGGTGCGGATGCAGGATCTACTCGCAGCAAAGATCATGTAGTTTCTTTTTGTTTTGAAAAAATCAATTCTATGAAAGAATAGACTGAAATAGTGGTGAGTTGTCACGCACTGGAGGAAGGATTTTTTGGGGAAGATTATTGTCATTATTGGTTTTTTGATTTTTTTCTTTTCGGCTCTTTATATTTTTATAACGATCGATAAGAAAGCGCCTATCGAAAACATTAAAACTGAAACAGTGAAAACCCCAAGGATCATTTTGTCGGACTTTACGCACTACAACTATGAAAAGGGAAGTCTGGCGTCGTCCCTTTCCGCAAGACTTGGATATCTAATAGATCCGAATATTGTAGAGGTTTTTGGAGATGTCCGTGGAAAGAACTATAAGAAAGATGGGGGGGAAGTCATCAAGGCCGAGTCTGGAAGGGCATATTTCGGGACAGACGATCTGGATCGCATGTTCCAAAACGCCCAGATGGAAAAAGCCGAGTTAAAAGGCATGATAGAGATCGAGTTTCATGACCATAAACTTCTTACTGATTATGCCGAGTATAGTACAAAAGAAAATGTGGTATCATCGACCCGCCCCACTCGTATCGAGGGTAATAAACGATGGTTTATCGGGCAGAATGGTTTTAGATATGATCTGACAAAAGAGCACATTGTGTTTGATGGGCCTATTGAAGGAGAGGTCGTTCCCAGTGAGAGCAGATAAAAGCATTAGACGAGGTTATGTGGATAACTTGCTAAAACTGTGGCTCTGCGGCTTCGGAGCATCAATGTTTTTCGTTCTTTTTTCTGAATTTTCAGTGATGCCGCTCGCAAGAGCTGACATTATCGATGACGAAGCGGAGGAAACTGGAACTATATCGACGAAGGCAGCGGAGCCGTCAACGCCTCCAACTCCAACAACGCAACCTGGCGATACGGGTTCAAAAGCTAAAGAGGTGAAACAAGGAACTCCACCCACAGCCACCAGCGGCCCGGCAGCTTCTCCAGCGGCAGCAAAAAAAGCACCCCCATCAAAGAGCACTAGCACGATCGATGCAGCTTCAAAAACTTCGTCTGAAAAAGATGAAAAGAAAAAGAAGTCCGTTTCTGACGACAGCTCTAAAGAACCGGTGCGCTTCACGGGGGGCAATATGCAAGGATCACTTGCCAAGGGTCAACGAACCCTTGAATTGGTCAAAACCCCATCAAAGGACCTTGTGGTGACGCAGGGGGATTTTCGACTTGAGTCTGATAAAGCGACGGTTTTTTTTGATAAGAAGACCGATGACGTTTTTAGGATTGAAGCAATTGGCAATGTAAAAATATTTAAAGTGGACCCTGAGACTGGAAAACAGGTCAGGGCTTTTGCTGGAAAAGTTGTCTTTTTCAACAATGAGCGAAAAGTCGTTTTAACTCAAAACCCGAAGCTCTGGAGGGGAAAGGAACAACAACTCGTTGGCAAGAAGATTACCTACGAACTTGATACTGGTATGATACATGTTGATGAAGCTGAAGGCGTTATGCGCCCCGGAGAACAGTGATGACGGAAACCCTCGGTATGCCAGGACGGCGAAAAACTGACGCATCTTTGGAGCTGCAAGCTCACAACCTTTGCAAGTCTTTTAAAACCCGTCAGGTTGTAAAGGGAGTCAGTTTCTCTGTTTCGAGCGGTCAAGTGATTGGGCTTTTAGGCCCTAACGGTGCCGTTAAAACAACAAGTTTTTATATGATCGTGGGGCTACTCTACCCACAGTCGGGTATTGTAACGCTTGGCTATGAAGACATCACAATGCTTCCCATGCACCTGAGGGCAAATCGCGGCATTAGTTATCTTCCTCAGAATATGTCGATATTCAGAAAGCTCACAGTTGAAGAAAACCTCCTTGCAATCATGGAAGTGACGGGTGTTCCGAGCCATCGTAGGCGACTCTTGCTTCAGGAACTTCTCGGTAAATTTCAAATCGAGCATATTGCGCAGTCGATGGGATCTGCTCTGTCGGGTGGAGAAAGAAGGCGGGTGGAGATTGCGAGAGCTTTAATATCGAGACCCAAGTTCCTACTTCTCGATGAACCTTTTGCGGGGATTGACCCAGTCACTGTCCAGGAAATCCAAGGAATCATAGCTAAACTTCGAGAAGAAGGTCTTGGAATTTTAATAACCGACCATAATGTTAGAGAAACTTTGGGAATTTGTGATAGAGCTCATATTTTGTGCGAAGGCCAAATTATTGCCCAAGGTTTACCCGCCGAAATCTCAAATAACCAAGCGGTAAGAGAGGCTTATTTAGGCGAAAATTTCAGACTCTAAAATGGATCTTTTTTTGCGTACAGTGTAAATTAAAAGGATGGCACTTGATCTTCGACAGAGTCTACGTTTAACCCAACAGCTGCTCATGACTCCTCAGTTGCAGCAGGCTATCAAACTGCTTCAATTGTCCCGTGTTGAGCTTGAGCAGTTTGTCGAAGCTCAACTTCAGGAAAACCCCGTCCTGGAGGAAGGAATTCAAGAATCTTCAGAAGAGGTTGCTCAGAGCGAGCGAGAAACCGAGAGAACTGAAGAACAAGCTATTTCCGAGCAAATGGGCGAGGCCTCGAATATCGTCGATAGCGTCGGTCAAGAGGATAGTAAAGAGGTTGATTGGGAAGAGTTCTCTCGTTTTCAAGAATCCCTACCCCCGGCTCCATCCTATTCAGTTAATCGTGATACCGAAGCACCTAATTATGAGAACATCATCACCCGCTCCAAAACACTTCAAGAGCATCTGATGCAGCAAGTGGGTGAGCTGGACTTTTCCGAAGACGAAAAACGAATTGCTACCGTTATCACTGGAAATGTCGACGAAAAAGGTTACCTTGCTAATACAACAATAGAGGAAATTGCCACGGCAGAAAATGTGTCCGTAGAATCTGTGGAAGGAATCCTTGATACTGTTCAGCGATTTGATCCTCCCGGTGTTGCTGCAAGAGATTTAAAAGAGTGTCTTCTTATTCAACTGCGTAATGGTCATTTCAAAAACGGTATTGTTGAAAAGATCGTCGAAAATCACCTTCACGATCTTGAGAATAGAAATTATCAAAATATATCCCGAATTCTAAAAATTCCCATCCCTAAGGTTATTGAAAATGTTCAAATCATCGCTGAGCTGGAGCCCATTCCTGGAAGGCCGTTTGGCGGGGATGTTGTCCCTTACGTTGTCCCTGATGTCTATGTTTTTAAACTTGGGGAGGAATGGGTTGTTCACCTAAATGAAGAAGGACTTCCAGAGCTTAAAGTCAGTAACTTTTATACAAACATGCTGAATAAGAGCGAGTCCAAAGGTGTAGAAAAAAACTATATTCAGGAAAAATTAAAATCTGCTGTCTGGCTTATAAAAAGTATCCAACAAAGGCAGCGTACGATTTATAAAGTGGCCGAATGTATCGTGAAACGCCAGAAAGACTTTTTTGATAAAGGCGTTGAATACTTGCATCCCATGATTTTGAAAGATATTGCAGAAGACATCGGTATGCATGAATCAACGATAAGCCGTGTCACAAACAATAAATTTATGCACACTACGCGTGGCATCGTCGAGCTGAAATATTTCTTCAATAGTTCTGTGACGCGTGCCGATGGAGGTGAGGATCTCGCGAGCGAGTCCGTCAAGCGGATGATCGAAGAAATCATCAAAGGCGAAGATCTAAAACATCCTCATTCCGATCAAAGAATTGTGGAGATTTTGGAAGAAAAAGGGATTCAATTAGCTCGTCGAACGGTAGCGAAGTACCGTGAACAGCTTAGGATTTTACCTTCCGCCAAGAGAAAGAAATACTACTAAACATGCGATTATCTGAGTTTTCCTGGTGCTGGAGGATTGGCCTTTAAAGGATCTTCCGGCCAAGAGTGCTTTGGATACCGTCTTGCGAGTTGAGTGCGAATCTTCGGATATACGGTTTTCCAGAAACCGGAAAGATCTTTTGTCACCTGGACGGGCTGTTTATTAGGTGCGAGTAAATGAATGACGAGAGGGAGCCTTCCCTCTGCAATTAAAGGTATCGAAGCAGTACCAAAAAAATCCTGAAGCCTTGACGAGATCCAAGGAGGTTTGCTTGGTTCGTACTGGACTATGATCCTTCTACCGGAGCGGAGGGTGATCGTTCTTGGAGTGATTCGTTCTAACAGAGAAAAAGTCTCAGACGGGACTAAATCGGTGAGATAGTCATTAAGAGGTCTCTGGAGAATATCAGAGAAGCTTTCTTTTCCCTCAACGATGTAATGCCAAAGCACGTCTAAGTTCTCTTCCGAAAAGCTGGGGGGATTAACTTTAAAGCCAAGTTCCTGCAGAAGTTTGAGGCGGCAAAAAAGAATTTGAAGATCAAGACTGTTTTCGAAAGGTTTGGGCCAAGATTCCTTTAAAGCCTTCAAAAGAATTTGCGAGACGTCCCCTGACTTCGTCTTGTGCGGTGATTTGTCGAGAAAAAGATTGCCATATTTTACCACATGCATGCACTTAACTTTTTCCTTTTCTTGATCCCAAAAAACGTCGTTACTTTCTTGCAAAAATCCCGCGGGGTCATTCCAAAGAATCTCAGACTCTATTCCTGTCGCGAGAGTTACTTTAGTGACGATTGAAGACTTTTCAGTCCCGTGTTGTTGGTCGACTTCCTCTGCATCAATAGCGATGATGAACGGACTTTGTTTTGCAGCGCTATGTTTCCAGAGGATCGCACTTCCTCCTTGAGCGAGCGCTAGATCTAAATCTCCGTCTTTTCGCATGCGCTGAATTTCCGCCACCCTGTCAGGAAAACCACATAAAATGATCGTTTTTAGCTCCGCGTTACCAGCATTTCTTAGATATGTGGTAAGGGATCTGCCCTCAACCTCGGCAAGGGACGAAAGCTGGTGAAAAAGCATTAAAACCCTTTTTAGCGCGGCCTTGTCTATGATTTCTACGTTGTGAGTTTCGCTGATACACTGGTTAGCCAATTCAATCTGGACCTGAACATCGCAAGATTCACCGTGAGATGCCTTCACCGCGCTATTAAAGATTCCTCCTTCATTTAAAAGGCATGCTGCAAAGAGAGAAAGGACCTGAGTTTCTGCATAGTTGGACTTTTTTGCCTCTATTACCATGCGTGCTAATCTCGGGTGAATGGGATAGCGTGCCATTTGGTGGCCTGTCTCCGTGAGATCGCCATCTTGAGTGATCGCTCCAAGATATTTAAGAGTCCGCTCTGCGGAGGCAAGTGAAGAAATGGGCGGCGTTTCCATCCAGGGAAGTTCTGTGATTCTTGCGTTTTGAAAGTCATCTAACGTTAATAACGTTCGAAGCTCAAGTACGAGCTGAATTAAATCAAGCCGTTCGATTTCCGGCTTTTCGAAAGGGTCACGAGAAAAAAAATCGCGCTCTGGAAAAAGTCGAATCACAACGCCTGGCGCAGTGCGGCCGGCGCGACCAGCACGTTGAATGCAAGAAGCCTGACTTACGGGCCGAACTCTCAAAGTCGAAAGACCGCTCCAGTGTGCGTAGCCAGCCATTTTTGCAAGACCAGAATCAACGACACCCGTGACACCATCTATGGTAATGGAGGTTTCGGCCACGTTAGTTGACAGAATTATTTTTCTTTTGTTTGATGGCGCAAAAATTTTCTTCTGAATCTCTTTCGGAATATCTGCGCGAAGTTCGAAAACCTCATATTCCGATGTGCTGCCAATGCGGGATAGTAAAAGCTCTTTTGATTTTCTGATATCCGATGCACCGGGAAGAAACGCGAGCACATGGCCTGTAGATCGAGAGTCGCTAAGAAGTTTCATGATGGCAGCTACGGCCATGTTTGGTAGTGATTTGATCTCGTGATCTTTAAGATATTCTGTGACGACTGGAAAGACTCTTCCTTCAACAGTCACTGAGTCAGCCTCTTTGATAATGGTCTTGATTTTGTTGAGATCAATCGTTGCTGACATAATCACGAGCTTTAGATCGGGTCTTGTTTTTGATTGTAAACACCGAATTAGTGCGAGAGCGACATCGACGTGAATGTGGCGTTCATGAAACTCGTCAAGCACAACACACCCAACTCCAGAGAGTGAGGGGTTTGAAAGAAGGATACGACTGAAAAGACCTTCGGTAATAAATTCAAGACGCGTTTTGGGAGAGACAGCACTTTCGTAGCGCATTCTATATCCAACGGTTTCTCCTACGATCTCTCCCATTTCCTCAGCAACCCGATTGGCGGAGAGTTTCGCTGCAAGACGCCTGGGTTCTAGGACCAAAATCTTCTGTGAAACAATAGATAGAAGCGAGGGAGGAATGCGCGTTGTTTTTCCTGACCCAGGACTAGCTTGTATGATCAGCGCGCTGGTTTTTTGGAATTTTTCCTTAATCAGGGGAAGATGCGAATCGATTGGAAGTGTGATCATTTCATTCCTAGAGACTTGTGCGTCGACTTAGAAACGAGACGACTAAGATGGGAACTAGCAAGAAAAATAAATTTAAGAATGAAAGCATTTGATTATTTTCGTGATAGACATCTGACCCCACACTACATCCTGGTGGAAGCTTTGGCTTAGAGCCATCAACAGGATAAAGACGGCTGATAGCCGCTTTGTCATCAGTGTCTAGATCAAAGGTGTTCTCTTCAAGATAGTAACTCATAATGGCTTGGGGAATGATGGAGTGACCGAGGCCAACACAATGCCCCAGTTCATGGAGGATCGTTTTTCCAAAGGAATCATAAGAATAAGCTGGATCTTGGGCGACAACAATCTTGCAGTGAACCGGCTCATTTTTGTCGGTTACCTCATCAAACTTGGAATAACCGGCAGCGGTGGGATCAGCAAAAGAAGAAGACAATTCAATCGTTACTTGTGCTGTTGTCCCTTCTTCTGCTCGAACGAAATTGAAATAACTTGTCGGAACATCGTTCCAGAGGCTTGCGGATGTGAACACAAGATGAGCATAAAAGTCTATGTCGTCCGCATCGTCAGCACTGACCTCGTACGTAATGTCCGGACTTTCTTTCGTGATGTTCCAGCGAATTAGCGTTCCATCGAAGTCAACTGGAGTTGGATAAGAATTCGCGTTACCTTCAAGAAAAAGTACCGCAAGTAAAAAGATGAGCGGATAGGCGCCCAGCTTCATAATGGAATAGATATTCCAACCCATACTGGATAACTCCATAAAATCACGCGGTTAGGGATAAATAGCACATGTGTTGCAATGTCTACCCTAACGGTCCAAAGCATAATGGTCCCCCAAAGAATCTCTGCTACGGGACCAGCTGTCGAAATCCCAGCTCCAAGCTGAACATAAAATTGCCAAAACCATTCATCGTTTACAATTGGAAAACGCCAGGCATAAATAGCGCCTAGTAAAGGATAATCACCAGCATATAAATAGGTGTTAGCGAACGCTGAGAGTTCATTTTCGTTTGTGCCGCGTCTTAAGGCAAATGCCATTTGCCCTCCGGCGTTTGGAGCTAAGGCCATAGCTTGCAGGGAATATGTGACGCGCTTATCTTTTGCGCTGCCTTCGTGGGCGTAGGTGAGGATGAGCAGGGCGACGAAAAAATGAACGACAAAACCTCGAAGGCATTGGAGGCGAATGGTATTAAAGGGCTTTTCGCGCAAAAATAAAATCAAAAGTAAATCCCCATGCGAAACAAAACGAAATTGAAGGGCCATACGACATAAGCCTCAATTTGGTCCTTCCCTGCATATCCGATTAATGTTTGGTGCCCGAAGGCAAGATCGATATGACGCCATTGAGCAACAAATTCTATTGCAGCAACCATTCCAGGGATTTTATAAGTCCGCTTTTCGCCGACGATCTCTGGGTAGTCCGGGTCGGGTTTGATGTAACCGCCAGCAAATCCATATCCAATTCCAGCAAGCAGACCGTAAGGTTTTTTAAGATTAGTGAGTTTAGTTCCGATAAAGCTGGTAAAAGCGTAGTCCTGATCGATGTAGCCAGCCGCAACGAACTTTGGTCTTTCGACATAGGAAGCCCTTGCGAAAACCCTCTTATCATCAAGACTCACATCAAAATATCCGCCATACACGGCGTGATAGTAGTTACTGGTTGGTTGCGTCATAAATCCGCTGTTTGTTCCGACAGAATAGGTTACAGCTCTGGAATTTTCACTAAATAGAAAAATTCCAGTGATGATACAAAGACAGGTCAATCGATGTTTCAAAAGAACACCTTTAAGCTTTTAAGATTTTACGGAACTTATTCAATAAATTTTACTATATCCATTGCATTCAGGCGAAGTATTTAAGTTCAGATGTCTAAGTCTTAAACATCGGAATTGGCCGGTGTGAAAATTTATCATCATAATATCATTTGGTTACGAACGGAACCTCTGGTTAAGACTTTGCAGTGAGAAGAGTGGACTCGGACTGTGGATACCCCACTTCTTTGAATCCTAGCCGTGTGGAGATGACTGATGAAACGAGCGGATATTGCAGAGAACTTCTTTGAACAAAACTACCCAGAGTCGCCACTTCCTAAGCTTTGGCAAATCATATATCAAGAGGCCATTCGAGGAAATCACATTCTTTTTGAGCAAAATGACGTCGAACGCTTTTCGACTGCGACTTTGTCTGAGCAAGAATGCCCAAAAAGCTTCGAAACGAGCATTGAAGAAATTATATGTTCGATACTTTACTCTAATAATCTAACCCAAATGAAGGCGATTATCTGTTCTTGCCCATTTGCAGTGCGGAGAACTATTTTTGGGGTTTACAACTGGGCAATTAAGCACGCAGGAAGTGAACTTAAACAATATCTGAACTAACTTTTGGTCAGAGAGTTTTTCTGGTTACTGAAGTTCATCCGCGCATACAACGCTCGCCGGTATATACGAGCATCTTTTGGTTCCCGTAAAAAATTGTGCATAATATACTCTTAGAATCCATATTTTTTTCCCGTCAAAGGTGATGGGGGCGATTCCTTTGTTCGGATTACTCAACATACCCACAATCCATACGGGCTCTGTTTTGGACGCGCTATTCATCAATACGGAACTGCTATAAGTGCTTGAATTATCATCCAGCAAAATGAGCCTCACGTCGTTGCCATCCACGATGGTATCTATGTAAGGAATAAGTGTTCGTGGTAGCGCCAATTGCTCTACAAAATA